>NZ_WHNU01000134.1:0-251 GCF_009362305.1 Burkholderia sp. BE17 | reverse complement strand
CGGGCAGCGTTCGACTGGAAATCAGCAATGAACCAGTTTGCTATCCTGTTCGGTGAACGATTCACCCAGGCGCGTGGATAACGCGTTGTTCAACCGCCTCGCCCACAAAAATGCGGACAGGTTCGCCGGCCTTTCTGCGCGAGAGCCTGACCTACGATCGCGGATCGGAAATGACGTGTCATGTAGAACTGGCCGAGCGACTGAACCTGGACATCTGGTTTGCCGATCCCTATGCCCCTTGGCAACGCGGT
>NZ_WHNU01000133.1:0-253 GCF_009362305.1 Burkholderia sp. BE17 | reverse complement strand
GCAACTCAGGCAGCGGCCCGCGGGCCGCTGCCTGACGCGCTACGGTTTGCCTCTTCTTCTTCATCGGCATATCCATGACTTTTATACCTCATGATATGCCCCGCCCACGAAATGACGGATAGGTCCGGCATGGCTGACCGACTCGTAAGCTCGCAGGTAAATCTCTTCGTACTTGACGCTGCGCCACACGCGTTCGACGAACACGTTGTCGCGCCAGGCCCCTTTGCCGTCCATCGACAGCCGCACGCCTCGA
>NZ_WHNU01000132.1:0-291 GCF_009362305.1 Burkholderia sp. BE17 | reverse complement strand
CGGGTCATTGGGAGGGCGACCTGATCAAGGGCGCCTTTAATCGTTCCTGCGTCGGCACGCTGGTCGAGCGCAAAACGCGCTTCGTGGTGCTGTGCCGGATGGACGGTTGCACGGCCCAGGATGCGCTAGAAGGCTTCACGCGCCAGATGAAAAAGGTGCCGGCCTGGACCTATCCGTCATTTCGTGGGCGGGGCATATCATGAGGTATAAAAGTCATGGATATGCCGATGAAGAAGAAGAGGCAAACCGTAGCGCGTCAGGCAGCGGCCCGCGGGCCGCTGCCTGAGTTGC
>NZ_WHNU01000131.1:0-296 GCF_009362305.1 Burkholderia sp. BE17 | reverse complement strand
AATGCAAAATTCTCGGTTCAGCGTCTGAACCAAGCTCTTAGCGTTGGTGATTGGTGGAGGCAGACGGGATCGAACCGACGACCCCCTGCTTGCAAAGCAGGTGCTCTCCCAGCTGAGCTATGCCCCCATGTACAGGTATGCCTCAGGTGTGTACCGCCACACAAGACGGTGGTGGGTCTGGTTGGATTCGAACCAACGACCCCCGCCTTATCAAGACGGTGCTCTAACCGACTGAGCTACAGACCCCTGAGTCTGTCTTTAATTTACAGCCGATAAGCGTGAGCGCTCAACTTTGC
>NZ_WHNU01000130.1:0-328 GCF_009362305.1 Burkholderia sp. BE17 | reverse complement strand
TGGACGGTCGAGTGACGACGAATGCATCGGACGTTGCTGGCCTGAAGGATGATCTGGCGAACTCCGGGCTGGTGGATGAGAAGACGGGCAAGGCGATTGCGGCAGTGACGTATGACCGCAAGGCGGATGGCACGGTGGATCGTGGTTCGGTGACGCTGGTCGGTACGGATGCGCAGAGCCCGGTAGCGTTGAAGAACGTGACGGCAGGCGCGGTGAATGCGACGAGCACGGATGCGGTGAACGGTTCGCAGTTACACGGCACGGCGCAAAGCGTGGCGACTGCGCTCGGCGGCGGCTCGACGGTGGGTGCGGATGGCAAGGTAACGGT
>NZ_WHNU01000012.1:0-168535 GCF_009362305.1 Burkholderia sp. BE17 | reverse complement strand
GTCACTGCCCGCGTCCCCCACCGCCGGCACGACCGCCGCCCCATACCCGCCGCCCGTCCGGTCGAAGTCCCGCAACCCGAGCTCCGCCGCGAACGCCGCGACCGATTCCGGCCGATCCGGAATCCGCAGCTGCAGCGCATGATCGACGGCCGCGAGAAACGCCGGGCTGTACACCTCGCCTGCCGGCAATTCGCGCGACACGAGCGGCCGGTAGGTGTCCTTGATGCTGCGCACGACGGCCGCGGGCGGCAGTTCGCCGGTAATCATCGCGTGCATCACCGCGCCGAGCGCATAAAGATCGGTCCACGGCCCCTGGCTGAACGCCGGATCGTCGGTGTATTGCTCGATCGGCGCGTAGCCGGGCTTGATCATCATCGCGCCGTCGTCGACGAGATCGCCGATCCGTTTGCGCGCCGCGCCGAAGTCGAGCAGGATCGCGCTGCCGTTCGGGCGGATCAGCACGTTGTCGAGCGCCACGTCGCGATGGAAGCACTGCGCGCGATGCAGCGTGTCGAGCGCGCCGAGCAGCGCGCCGACGATGTTGCGCAGATGCGTCTCGCTGATCCGCATGCCGCCGTCGAGCAGTTGCTTGAGCGTGCGCCCCTCGTAGAACGGCATCACCATGTACGCGGTGCCGTGGCTCTCCCAGAAGTGCAGGACCTTGACGAGCCCCGGATGATCGAATTGCGCGAGCAGGCGCGCCTCGTTGAGGAACGCGCCGCGCCCCGCGTCGAACGCCTGCGCGAACCGCTCGGAGCGCAGCGACACCGTGTAGTCGCCGCCGCGCGTCGCGAGCATCGACGGCATGTACTCCTTGATCGCGACCGCGCGCCGCAACGTGCGGTCGAACGCGCGATAGACGATTCCGAAACCGCCGATCCCCAGCACCTCGTCGAGCTGCAGTTCGCCCAGGCGATGGCCGAGCGGCAGCGGCCGCACCGTGAATTCGGATGCGTCGCCGCGTGTCGCCGTGTCGTACTCGTTGTCTCTCGATCCAGCGTCCTTCATGTCCACCTCTTGAAACCGTGTGCCTTCTGCCCGCCGGCCGACGGCCGGGCCGCTAGCCGCCGCCGAACAGCGTCAGGAATAGTGCGTTGTCGGGCGTGCCCGTATGCGCATGCGTGCGCAGCGGCGATCCGTCGGCGCGGTTGGTCCACCAGAAACTGGTGCCGCCGTGCGGATCGAAATAGCCGGACAGCCCCGGCCACGCGGCCGGCGCCGGCTGTTCCGGCAGCGTCGCCGGCGTGCCGTCGACACGTTCCGCATGCCTGCCGCCGCCCGGCACGAGCCGCACGCGTTCCAGCGTCCGTTCGAGATCGCCCGGCGCGCGCGCATGGCGGATTGCGTCGAGCAGCGCATGGCCGACCTGCCAGTAGAACGCGTCGGCGGCGTCCGGCAGCCCGTTCCAGTAATCGGCCGCGCGCATCGGCAGCGTGACGATCACCGGGTAGTAGCGCCCCACGCGGTCGCAGCTCGGCGCGAGGCAGCCCGGCTGCACGCACGACGCACCGGCGCCCGTCGGGATCAGGAAATTCCAGACCGGCGCGACCGTGTAATGGCGCTCGATCTCGTCCGCGCCGCGCTGGCGCATCGCGGCCATCCCCTGCTGGAGCCAGCGTTCCCACCACAGCGCGAGCGCATGCGGCAGCCGGCTGTTCACGAAGTCGCCGGCGCCGGGAATCTTCCCGTACCAGGCCGGCGCATCGCCGGCGGTGCTCGTGAGCGGCGGTGTGGGGCTCATTGCTTCGGAGGGCATGTAAAGGACTCCATCTGGGCCAGCCTGAACGGGTTGCGGACGCTGCCCGCATTCACCTGCAGCACGATCGGTTTGCCGTCGACCGTGAAGCGCGCAATCATCTGGTCCGAGCCGCGCCCGGCCGACACGGCCGCGCGGTCGAACAGCCGGTGCAGCGCCCACGGCCCGTCGGTCGTGAAGCCGTCGGCCGCGCCGGCCTGCGCCGACACCTGCAGCCGCACCTGGCTGCTGCCGCGCGGGCCCGGCCAGTCCACCGCGCTCTGCACGAGCGGGCCGTGCGCGTAGCGGACGATCTGCCCGTCGACGTCGAGCACCATCTCCGTGATCGACGGGTCCATTTCGATCGGCTGGATCTGCACCTTCAACTGCGCGGTGCGCGCCCCGCCGCCGAAATACGCGTCGCGGATCACCGCGGCCT
Organism: Burkholderia sp. BE17; assembly: GCF_009362305.1. Classification (NCBI taxonomy): domain Bacteria; kingdom Pseudomonadati; phylum Pseudomonadota; class Betaproteobacteria; order Burkholderiales; family Burkholderiaceae; genus Burkholderia; species Burkholderia sp. BE17. Next base: position 166,361 of record NZ_WHNU01000012.1, on the reverse strand, counting down.
TCTCGAACGACGCGAGCATCGCGGCCGCCGCCGGATCGGCGTCCGCATTGCGGTTCGCGAAGCGCCACGGGTGCGACGTCGTATCGACGATCGACTGCAGGTTCTTCTGGAAGAAATCGTCCATCAGGCCGCCCGGCGCGAACATCTGCGCGAAATCCGCCGGCGCGACGTCGCGCGACGATCCGCGTGCGAACGGATAGCGGCCCGCGATCGCCTGCCGGCAGAAGTCGCCGACATTCGCGCCGGCCCGCAGCGCGACGTTGCGCTGCTCGACGGTCGCGACGCTGCCGTTCGCGACGTTCGACAGGTCGTCGAGCACTTCGCGGAACGGCGTCGGCAGGCGGCCGGCCTGCGCGCGCAGCCGCGCGGGCGCGTCGGACGGCGGCGGTTGCGCGCCGCTGCGCAGCGCGTCGTCGGTGGCCGTCAGGGTCGTGTACAGCGCGTCGATCGACTTCAGCACCGCGTCGAATCCCTGCGCCTGGTCGCCGCTGCCCGGCGCGAATGCGCGCAAGCCGGCGAAGTGGCTGTCGACGATCTGCTCGGGGCTCGCGGGCGCCGCCGCGGACGGATTCGCGTCGCTGGCCTGGCCCGCGAAGATCTGCGACAGCGAACTGCGCGCCTCGTCGACCTTGTCCTGCGCACGCGCAGCGAGATTGCGCGCCCCGCCCGGCGCATCGCCGAGCGCCGTGTCGCGTGCGAGCGCGACCATCAGCCGTGTGAGCGGCGAATCGGCCGACGACAGCGCGCGCGCCACCTGGATGCTCTGCGCGAGCGTTGCCGTGCGTTGCAGCTTGATGTCCGCGAGATAGTCGTCCCAGATCTTCAGGTAGTCGTTCAGGTAAAGCTGGCGAATATCGCGCGCCCACGCGGCCGCGTCGCTCGGTCCGGGGATCTCCGACAATCCGAGGTTCAGCACCCACACTTCCTCGCGCCCGTACGCTTCGACCTCGCCGGCCAGGCGCGGCGCGAACACGTTGCGATAGCCGTTGCGCGTATAGAGGCCCGGCACTGCTTCCGACAGCGGTTTGCCGCTCTGGCGCCGGAACACCAGCGACGCGTCGGGGCCGACCGCGCGTGCGACGCTGAAGTCGAACGCGGACGTCGCCGGGCGCAGCGTGCGCGTGAGCTGCCGGTACAGCCGCTGCGAGAACGGCACCTGCCGCAGCCGGTCGCGCACGTCGGCCACGAGCCGCTCGTTCATCGGATACGGCGACACTGCCACGCGGTTGCCGAACAGCGCGGCGAGATGCGCACGCAGCGCGGAACGTTCGGCCGGCGAGAAATCGGGCGGCAGCGAGCGCTCCATCTCCAGATCGACGACGGCCTGCACGAACGCGGGATCGTAGTGCGCGCTGTCGTACAGCATCAGGTACGCCTTCAGCGCCGCATACGCGTAGTCGGTTTCGTCGGGCCGCGCGTCGCGCAGCGCGGCCTCCATCCGGCTCGCGGCGATCGGCAGCAGCACGTCGTTGAGCGCGCGCCGGTACACCGAATCGACGGCCTCGTCGATCTTCTCGCCCTGGAACAGCCCCCACCGATACGCGAGCGGCGGATGCTGCAAGTCGACGCCGCCCGCATTCGCGAGCCCGCCGAGCGCATCGAGCACGGGCAGCAGCCGGGCGATGTCGGACGCGCCGGAGAACTTCGCACCGGCGATCTGCGAATCGACGGCCGGCACGCGCGCGGCGATCTGGTCGAGATACGCGCGATTGTTCGAATAGCTGCGCAGCCACGCGACCAGCACGGCCACGCATACCAGCGCAAGCAACACGTAACCGGCGATCTGCAGCACGCGCCGCTTCTGATGCCAGCGCAGGTCGCTGCCGGCGAGCGCGGCTTCGCGGAAGATGTGTTCCTGCAGCAGCGACTTCAGGAAGAAGCTGCGCCCGGTCGAGCCGACCTGCGCGACCGGCGGCACGCCCTCGATCTTCAGGAAGCGCTTGATGCCGCTCATCACGCGATCGAACGCGGTGCCCTCCTGCGTGCCGCTCGTCAGGTAGACGCCGCGCAGCATCGGCATCGGCTCGAAGCTCGACACGGAAAACACCTCGGCGACGAACTGGCCGAGCATGTCCTGCAGGTCGGCGATCTGCTGCGGCAGCAGGTAGGTCATCTCGCGCTGGCGCGCATCGGTCTGCGCGGCGAGCAGTTCGGGCAGCCCGTCGTTCAGCCGCTGGTGCAGCAGCCGGTATTCGCGGTCGAATGCCGCGCGCAGGTCGAAGCCGGGCGCCTCGCTCTGCGCGAGCGGGAACGTGAAGCCCCACACCTGCGCGCATTCAGCGCGGCCGTAACCGCCGAAATACTCGGCGAAACCCGCGAGCAGGTCGGCCTTCGTCACGAGCAGGTACACGGGAAAACGGATGCCGAGCTGCGCGCGCAGTTCGAGCAGCCGCTTGCGCAGCACCATCGCGTGCTGCGTGCGCTCCGCTTCCGACGCGCCGAGCAGGTCGGCCACGCTGATCGTCAGCATCGCGCCGTTCAGCGGCTGGCGCGTGCGGTATTTCTTCAGCAGGTCGACGAAGCCTTTCCACTCGGCTTCGTCGAGCGCGCGGTTGCCTTCGTGCGTCGTATAGCGGCCGGCCGTGTCGATCAATACCGCGTCGTTCGTGAACCACCAGTCGCAGTGCCGCGTGCCGCCCACGCCGCGGATCGCCGCGCGGCCGAACTGCTCGGCGAGCGGAAAGCTGAGCCCGGAATTCACGAGCGCGGTCGTCTTGCCCGAGCCTGGCGCACCGATGAACACGTACCACGGCAATTGATACAGATACTGGCGCGACATCCGGTCGAACCAGCGCGGCAGGCCCTTGCGCACGGCATCGGCCTGCCCGAAGCGGACTTTCTTCAGCAGCGTCGCGGCTTCGTCGAAGCGGCTGCGCAACTCGTCGAGCTGCGCCTTCGCCGGATCGTCGGCGGTGGCCGGCCCCGGCACGGCCTCGCGAAGCTGGTTCAGCAGTTGCGCATTGAGGCGGCCCGCGCGCCAGCTGCGCCACGCGACGCGCGCGCCCCACGCGGCGAACAGCACCGCGATCGTCAGCCCGCGCGCCCAGCCGCTTTCGAGCGGCCGGATCTCGGCGAACGCGAACAGCGGGCCCGCGAGCCACACGAAGCACGCGAGCACGACCAGACCGGCGAAGGTCCAGATTTCCCGCGACGGCAACGGCCGGACGAAACGCGCGACAGCCTGGTTCATATTAGTTGGCCCCCTGCGTCGCGCCGACGGCGGCGCTGCCGGGCGCCGGCAGCAGCGTGATCTCGACGCGCCGGTTCAGCGCGCGGTTCGCGGGCGAATCGTTCGGCGCGACCGGATCGAGCGTGCCGCGCCCTTCCGCCGCAAGCCGCTCCGGATGGTCGAGCCGCGCGGCGATCATGCTGCGCACGGCTTCCGCGCGTTCGCGCGACAGGTCCCAGTTCGACGCGAAGCGCGCGGTATGCACGGGCGTGTCGTCGGTGTAGCCGGTCACGCGCACGTTGCCGGGCACCTTGTTCAGCGCGTCGGCGACGCGTGCGAGCACCGGCACGTAACGATCGATCACCGACGTCGAGCCGGACTTGAACAACCCGTCGCCGCGCAGCACGATCACGCTGCGATCGGCGTCGTCGCGCACCGACACGAGGCCGGCCGCGATCTCGGGTTCCAGGAACTTCGCGATGCGCGGCGCGGGCGCCGGGCGCGGCGGCGCCTGCGCGGGCTGCAGCTTCGGCACGTGCAGCGAGTCGATCGACGCGAACAGTTGATCCGAATGCCCGGCGAGCGCGATGCGCAGCCCGACGAACACGCCGAAGCCGATCAGTAGCGCGAGCGCCACGCACACCCACAGCGGCACGGTGAAACGGCGCGCGACGTCGCGCGTGACGACGTCGCGCCAGTGCGGCGACAGCGCGGGATCGAATTCGCCGCGCACCGAACGGATCGTCTGCGCGAGCTGGCGGCGCAGTGCATCGAGCTGCGCGTGGCCGTTGTCGAGCACGCGATAGCGGCCCTCGAAGCCGAGCGCGAGACAGAAATACAGCAGCTCGAGCAGGTCGAGATGCTGGCGCGGCTGCTGCGACAGGCGTTCGAGCAGGTGGAAGAACTTCTCGCCGCCCCACGTCTCGTTGTGGAACGACACGAGCAGGCTGTGCGACGACCATACGCTGCCGCCCCACGGCGTCAGCGCGGCCGCTTCGTCGAGCGCCGTGCACAGGCAGTAGCGTGCGCCGATGATCGCCTCGGACGGCACGCCGGCTTCCTGCGCGCGCGCCTCGAACTGGCGGATCTCGACGACGAGATGCTCGCGCAGCCACGCCGGGTTCGGATGATGGACGGTCGAGCGGATCTGCGGCACCAGGTTGAGCAACGGGTTCGCGGCCGCGACGAGCGGGTTCGTGCCGCTCGCGGCCCAGCGGCCCGGCCGCGGCTGTGTGGCCGTCGGTCCGGCAGCACCGGCCGCGCCGGACGCACCGGAGGCGGCGGCCGGATGCATGCCGCCCGGATTCGGCGGCACGAAACCGCCCGCGCCTGCGCCGGTGGCGATCGAATCGGAGGAACTATTCATCGCGATACCCGCCCTCACCCGCGGATCGCCCAGAACTCCATCGAGAGCCCAGGAAATTCGCCGGCGAAATGAAATGCGAGACCGCCGGAGCGCGCCAGTTGCTTCCATAGGTCGCTGCCCTTGTCGATCTCGAAGTACGTATGACCCGCGTGATACGGGATCTGCCGCGGCGCGACCGGCAACTGGCGCATCGTGATGCCCGGCAGTTGCAACTGCACCAGGTCGCGGATCCGCTCGACGGGCCCGAGCTTGGCCTGCGCGGGAAAGCGCGCGCGCAGGCTGTCGGCCGGCACGTCCGCGCGCACCGCGAGCACGAAGCCGGCCGTGTCGCGCAGCGCCGGGTCGGCCAGCGTCGCGACGCGGATGCCGTTGCCCGCGTCGCGCAACTCGATCTGGATCGCGTTCTGTTCGAGCACTGTCGACAGCGACCGGCGCAGTTCCGTCATCAGTTCCGCGAAGCTCGTGCGCAGGTCGTCGTGCACGTAGACCGCGAGCGACTGCGGGCGCCGGCCGGCCGCCGTGAACGTGCTCAGGTCGCACGCGAGCTTCAGCCAGTCGCAGAACAGCGCTTCCGGATGCGTCGACACGTGCTGCTGCGCATGCCAGGTCAGCGCGAGATAACGATTCACGAGCTGCAGCAGCAGGAAGTCCGCGACTTCCGACACGCCGCCGCGCCCCGGCTCCGACAGCCGTTCCGCGAGCGCCTCGCTGCGCTGCGTGAGCAGCCCGTGCAGCTCGCGCGCATACGCCAGCAGCACGGCATCGCGCTGCGCGACGAGCCGCGGCGGAATGTAGCCGTCGTCGACGAGCAGCCGCGCGTCGGTGCGCCGCTCGACGACCCGTGCGACGCCGAGCGCGTGCCAGTCGCCGGTCAGCTCGGCTTCGAGCATCAGCCGCACGTTCAGGCGCCCCGTCTGCAGCAGCGCGGGGCCGAGCGCGACCGCGTTCGCATCGGCCACTTCGTATTCGCGCACGACGTAGCGTGCGACGTCGGCGTTGCCTATTCCAGCGGTTCCACCGTTTGCGCCATTGCTACCGTTTGCTGCGCCCGCACCGAACGACACCTCCTCGCCGCCGCCGCGCCACAGCGGCAGCGCGAGCACGACGAGCTGGTCCTTCGCGTCGGCCGGTACGTCGAGCGGTTCGGGCAGATCGTCCGGATGGGACAGGTCGAACGGCGTACCGTCGCGCATCACGCCCGATGCGGCCCGCAGCGCGACCTTGCCGAGCGCGAGCTGCTCGCGATCGATTTCCAGCGTGTCGAAGCCCCAGTAGAACCCCTGCAGCGGCAGGCAGCGCAGCGCCACGTAGCGTTCCCAGTGCCGTTCGAGCTGCTGGAAATGCTGCGGCCGCAGGAACATCCCCTCGGTCCACACCACACGCTGGCGGAGCGCCGCGACCGGCGTCGCGGACATCGTCGGTTCGGTCATGGGCGCCCCTGCGCGTCGTTCAGTGCGATACCGCCGTTCCGGACCGCGATCGACAGCTTCAGCTCGCCGGGCGACGTCTGCCAGAACTTGTAGAGGTTGAGCTGCTTCGCGCGCGGCAGCGGCACCGTCAGCCGCCAGCGGTTCTTTTCGAGCATCCGGTATTCGGCGACGACGCCGATCGCGCCGGCCTCGACGTTGCCGCGGTAGTGCAGCGTGCGCGATTCGCCCGGCCGCAGGATCACGCGGTCGGTGCCGAGCAGATCCGCACCGAGCACGTTCCCCGGCTTGTCCTGCAGCGAGAAGAAATCCGCGCTGTCGAACGCCGACGCCGCGCGAAGCTGGAACACCTTCAGCACGATCGGCGAAGGCTTGCGATTCATGTCAGGGTTGACGTCCGGCGCAACGTCGACCGTGATTGCATACGGCACCGCGGCCGCGTGCTCCGTCGCGCCGCACCCCGGAAACAGCAACACGCATCCCCATACGATGAAACTGCTCGACCGCCATTGCATATTTCACCCTCGCCACCCAATAGTCATCCGCCGGTTTCTGAGTTCGAAACCGGTTGATCGGATTAAAAAGGGACAATTAATTGACCGGTAATTATGTGGTTGACATACCCTTCCGCTGAAATTTTTTCCGGAGAATTTTTATCGTAAAAGCCGGGACGAATCACCCAGGGTTTATGAAAGTTGAATTATCGAGATGACAGGTAATTGAATCGAGATTGGTTATTAATCGAAAAAACTTGCCCGACCGGTTCGCCGTGGCGGCCCGGTTCTATTGCGTGGACACCTGTCGGATGGGCGCGGAGCGCAAGCCGGCCGGCCGCCGGGCAACGGATGCTCGCGACGCTGATGGTGTGCCAGGCTGTTCGTGCCGCCCGAACGGACGGTCCGGTTTTTCGTGCATTGACGGGCGCCGACCAAACAACTGACGAATCCGAAAAACACAGCGAACTATAGGTCGTTTTTCCGGATTAACAAGCTCTGAAATTCGTAGTCTATTTTCAGATTAAAATGGAATCGGATCGGCTGGTTGAAACAAAACGTAACAGCAATGTCGATGCGGATGATTGGCACTAGAATCCAACAGCGCTTGTGTGCCACCTTCCAATTACACCAAATCTTAATTTCAAAAATGAAAGGCCGTTCATCGCTCGTTCTTTTCCTCGGCGCGTGGTTGCTGGGGGCCGGCGGGTGCAGCACGTCCCCGACCCAGTCGGCCGCGCATGCAACGGTCGACAGCGCGCGCGCCTCGTACGCCGCCGGCGACTACGGGCGCACGATCGCGCTGCTGAGCCGCGCGAAGGAGATCGACGGCGCCGACACCGACACGCAGGTCGCCGCGCACAAGCTCCTCGCGTTCAGCTATTGCGTGACGAACCGCGTCACGCAGTGCCGCGCCGAGTTCTCGAAGGTTCTCGATCTCAACCCGCGCTTCGACCTGTCCCCCGCCGAGAAGGGGCATCCGGTCTGGGGGCCCGCGTTCGAATTCGCGCGCCGCAGACATGTGTCGTCATCCTGAACGAACCGGTTTCCACGCGAGCGCTTCATCCACCGAGCGACGTATGACATGCAACTGATCGTGATCGAACATGCCGGCGAACCGGTCGAAAACGACTCCTGCGAAGCCGTCGTATTTCACCCGCCGGGCGGCACCATCGGCCGGGCCAGCGACAACCATCTGGTGCTGCGCGACGACACGCGGCAGATTTCGCGGCTGCAGGCGCTGCTGCAGGTCGGCGACGACGCGTGCCTGCTGAAGAACCTGAGCAGCGTGTCGACGATCGAGGTGAATCGCGAGCCGGTCGGTTATGCGCAGGAGCGCCCGCTCAACACCGGCGACATCATCCGCATCGGGCCGTACGTGCTGCGGGCGGAGCGCGACGATGGCGCCGACGCGCCGGTCATCGACATGGCGCCCGATACCGGCGTGCACGTCGACAGGCGCGGCGCGCCGGAGGGCGCCGGATCGGCGCAACCGTCGCCCTCGCCTTCGCGCGACGACACGAAAGGCGCCGGCAACCGGCTGTGGGGGCTGCTCCAGGATCGTCTCGCCCCGCGCGGCAAGGCGGCGGATGGTGGCTCCAGGCCGGGCGGTCCGGCACGCGCGGACGCGGCCCGACCGTCGAATCGCGCCGCGCAGCAGGCCGAGCCGTCCGCGTCGTCGCAGCGCGACCTGAATCAGCTATCGACCGATCCGCTCGACCTGTTCGCGCAGTCGTCCGGCGATATCGGCGCGGCGGGCACGGTGCCGCCGGCCGATCGCGGCAGTGCGGATCGTGAGGCGTCGTCGTCCGCGACACAGGCCGACCACGCGCCCGAGTGGACGCAGCACGTGCGCGTGCAGCCGGCAGCCGCGCGCGCCGACGTGCGTCCGGCCGACGAACCGGCGCCGCATGCCGCGCGCGCTCCGGCGCCGCCGACACCCGACGAACTGCTGAACGCGTTCTTCGAAGGCGCGGGGCTCGATACGGCCGCCGAATCGCATCAGTGGTCGGCCGAGCAGCTTTACATCGCGGGCCAGTTGCTGGCGCTGTTCGCGAACGGCACGGTCGAGCTGCTGTCGTCGCGCAGCATCCTGAAGCGCGAGGTGAAGGCGCACATGACGATGCTGCTCGATCGCGAGAACAACCCGCTGAAGCTGCTGCCCGACGGCGGCGCGGTGCTGCGGCAGATGTTCGGGCTGCCGCTGCCGGGCTTCATGTCGCCGCAGAGTGCGGTCAGCGATGCATTCCAGGATCTGCACGCGCACCAGATCGGCATGGTCGCCGGCATGCGCGCCGCGCTGATGGATCTGCTGACGCGTTTTTCGCCGCAACGGCTGCGCGAGCGCGACGATGCGATGCGCTGGTACGAGAAGCGCGTGCCCGCGCTGTACAAGGCGCGGATGTGGGATCGCTACGCGGCGACCCATCGCGATACGGTGTTCGCGATCGAGGACGATTTCGCGTCGGTATTCGGCAAGGCGTTTCTGGCGGCGTACGACGCGGAAGTGGAAAGCTATCGCGGCAGCAGCCGGCATTGAGTCATATAACCGCGTCACCCCGTAGCCGCGCATTCGCGAATTGGGATACGCTCGCCCTGCACCGGCAAGCGACGCCGGTCGGGAGCGAAATGAGCACGATGACGGGGACCCTCGATCCGGCGGCACCGCCGCCGCGCGTCGCGCGGCTGGTGCTGGTGACGCCGGATGGCGCGGTGGTCGGCTGCCTGCCGCCGATGCCTGTCGCCATTCCGTGGTGGCAGGAAGTCGAGTCGGTCGTGCGTGCCGCGCGCGAACGCCATGGCGTCGACGTGACGATCCTGCGCCTGCTGGAAACCGTGCGCGACCGCGCGCCCGGCGGCGAAGTCACTTATCTGGCCGAGATTGCGGAACCTGTTCCGGCCGAATCCTGGACAGGGAACATCGAACCCCATTCGCTGCGCCGAAGTTACGCGCGGCCGGGCGGCCCCGCGGCCGATCTCGGCTGGGCGGCGCGCGTGCTTGCCGGTCACGGCCTGTCGCCCACCGCCGAACCCGTGCAGGTTCGAACCTGGAATCTCTCCAGCGTCTGGCGTATCCCGATCGGGAAGCAATCGGCCTGGCTGAAAGTGGTGCCGCCGTTCCTCGGTCACGAGGGCCGCGTCATCACGGCGCTGGCCGGCCGGTGCGTGCCGACGCTGCTGGGGCACGACGAATGCGGACGCATCCTGCTCGCTGAGATCCCCGGCGCCGACCTGTTCGACGCAGCGCTGCCGCAACTGCTCGGCATGGTGGCGCTGCTGGTCGACATCCAGGCTTCGTGGTTCGGCCGCATCGACGAATTGCACGCGATGCGACTACCCGACTGGCGCGGCGCGGGTCTGGCCGCCGATATCGCCGACGTTGTCGAACGGACCGGCGAAGAACTGTCGCGCGCCGAACGGGCGTCGCTACGGCATTTCGTGGGCGGCCTTGCAGCGCGATTCGCCGCGATCGACGCATGCGGATTGCCGAATACGCTGGTTCATGGCGACTGCCATCCCGGCAATTTTCGCGGCACGCGATCGGAACTCACGCTGCTGGATTGGGGCGACAGCGGAATCGGCCACCCGCTGCTCGACCAGTCCGCGTTTCTCGACGCGGTTCCGCGCGACTACGCGGCGGCGATCAAGGATCACTGGAATCGCGAATGGCTGGCGAGGCTGCCCGGCAGCGACCCGGCGCGCGCCGCTGCCCTGCTGGCACCGATCGCGACTGCCAGGCGGGCGGTGATCTACCAGCGCTTCATCGACAATATCGAACCGTCGGAGCACATCTACCATCGCGGCGATCCGGCCGACTGGCTGGGCCAGACCGCGGCGCTGGTCGCGACGCGGGACTGAACGCGGGATTGTCTTCGCCGATGCTGTGAATCGCGAATCGCCACGCCATGGTGATCGGAAAACAAAAAAAACGGCGCAGGCCGGGCACGATACCCGACCTGCGCCGTTTTCACGCGCGCCGCACCAGCGACGGACGGCGCGCATGCGGACGATCGACCGTCAGACGGCCATCACCGTCACCGACTTCGTGACGAGGTACGGCTCGAGCGCTTCCGGCCCGCCTTCCGACCCGTAGCCCGAGTCCTTCACGCCGCCGAACGGCATTTCCGGCCACGGCGTTGCCGGCTGGTTGATCCACAGCATCCCGACTTCGAGGCGCCGCGTAAGCAGGTGCACGTTCGCGAACGAACGCGTGAACGCGTAGCCGGCCAGCCCGAACGGCAGACGGTTCGCTTCCGCGATTGCATCCTCGAGCTTCTCGAAGCCGCGGATCGCCGCGACCGGGCCGAACGGCTCGTTGTTGAACACGTCGGCTTCGAGCGGCACGTTCGCGATCACGGTCGGCGCGAAGAAGTTGCCTGCCGAGCCGATCCGCTCGCCGCCCGTCTCGATGCTCGCACCGACCTTGCGCGCGTTCTCGACCACCGACGCCATCGCGGTCAGCCGGCGCGGGTTCGCGAGCGCGCCGAGCGTCGTGCCTTCCTCCAGGCCGTTGCCGATCTTCAGCCCTTCGGCGTGCTTGACCAGCGCGCGCGTGAATTCGTCGCGGATGCTGTTGTGCACCAGGAAACGCGTCGGCGAAATGCACACCTGCCCCGCGTTGCGGAACTTCGCGCCGCCGGCGGCCTTCACCGCGAGCGCGACGTCGGCATCCTCGGCGACGATCACCGGTGCGTGCCCGCCCAGCTCCATCGTCGCGCGCTTCATGTGCTGGCCCGCGAGCGCGGCGAGCTGCTTGCCGACCGGCGTCGAACCCGTGAACGTGACCTTGCGGATCACCGGGTGCGGGATCAGGTACGACGAGATTTCAGCCGGATCGCCGTACACGAGGCCGATCACGCCGGCCGGCACGCCCGCGTCGACGAACGCGCGCAGCAGCGCGGCCGGCGATGCGGGGGTTTCCTCCGGCGCCTTCACGAGGAACGAGCAGCCGGTCGCGAGCGCGGCGCTCAGCTTGCGCACGACCTGGTTGACCGGGAAATTCCACGGCGTGAATGCGGCGACCGGGCCGACCGGTTCCTTGACGACCGTCTGCTGCGCGCCGAGGTTGCGCGGCGGCACGATCCGGCCGTACACGCGGCGGCCTTCGTCCGCGAACCATTCGATGATGTCGGCCGCCGACAGCACTTCGCCGCGTGCCTCGGTGAGCGGCTTGCCCTGTTCCTGCGTCATCAACCGAGCGATCGCGTCGGCGCGCTCGCGCACCAGCGCGGCCGCCTTGCGCATCGTCGCCGCGCGTTCGTGCGCGGGCACCTTGCGCCACGTTTCGAAGCCGCGCTGCGCGGCGGCGAGCGCACGGTCGAGATCGGCGATGCCCGCGTGGGCCACCTTGCCGATCGCGTTGCCGGTCGCCGGGTTCACGACGTCGATCGTCTTGCCGCTCGCGGCGTCGACCCACTCGCCGTCGATCAGCAACTGCGTATCCGTATAAGTCACGTTAGCCATCCAGACACCCCTACATTGCGTCGATAAAACGCGCGCTGCCGTTCACGGCCGCGCGCCGGTTGACAGAAAGAGCAAAGCCGCCGGGGCTGACCACCACCCGGCGGTGCAGACGGCAGGCACGCCGGCCTGCCGTCGTTCCGCATGGGGCCGCGCTCAATGCGCGGCCGCCGTCGCCTTGCGGAGTTTCGCGACGTCCGCCGCCTGCACGGCCGGCGCGCCGTTGTTCCAGCCGGCGCGCATGAACGTCAGCACGTCGGCGATCTGCCGGTCGTTCAACTGGTTCGAGAACGCCGGCATCGGATACGCGGAAGGCACGCCGTCGATCACGAGCGTATCGCTGCCGTTCAGCGTCACGTTGATCAGCGACGATGCATCGGTTTCGAGCACGTTCGGATTGCCGGCGAGCGGCGCGAGCAGCGGCGCGTAACCGCGCCCGTCCGCGCCGTGGCAATGCAGGCAGTAAGCGTTATACACCTTCGCGCCCGGATCGGCTGCCGGCCGGCCCAGCACCACCTGCGTCGGCTTCGGATCATAGCTGTACGGCGGCGCACCCGTGCCGCCCGCGGCCGGCAGCGACTTCAGATAGTGGGAAATCGCGGCCAGATCGTCGTCGTTCAGCGCCTGCGTGCTGTGGTTGATCACGCTCACCATCGAGCCGAACGCGGTCGCGTGCCGGTTCGCGCCGGTCTTCAGGAACTGCGCGATGTCGGCCTCGCTCCAGCGGCCGAGCCCCGTGTTGTGCTCGCCGGTCAGGTTCGACGCGAACCAGTTGTCGATCGCCGCGCCCGACAGGAATGCCGTACCGCCTTCGTCGAGCGCCTTCTCCTGGAAGCCGGCACCGCGCGGCGTGTGGCACGACCCGCAGTGCCCGAGCCCCTGCACGAGATACGCGCCGCGGTTCCACGCCGCATCCTTGCCCGGTTTGTCCGCGTACGGCGTCGTGTCGAGGAACACCGCGTTCCACAGCGCGAGCGGCCAGCGCATGTTGAGCGGCCACGGGATGTCGGCCGGCCGGTTCGCCTGTTTCACCGGTTCGACGCCGTGCATGAAGTATGCGTACAGCGCCTTCACGTCGTCGTCCTTCAGCTTCGCGTACGACGGATACGGCATCGCCGGATACAGGCGGTGGCCGTCTTTCGCGACGCCCGCGCGCAGCGCGCCCGCGAACTCGGCTTCCGTGTAGCCGCCGATGCCGGTGTCCGGATCGGGCGTGATGTTGGTCGTGTAGATCGCGCCCATCGGCGTGGCCATCTTCAGGCCGCCCGCGAACGGCACGCCGCGCGGCGCGGTATGGCATGCGACGCAGTCGCCGGCTTTCGCGAGATAGGCGCCGCGCGCGACGAGCGCGCTGTCGGCCGGCGCCGTCTGCGCGGCATGCGCGGCCGTGCCGGCCAGCAGCGCGGACAGGACAAGCAGCGATGCGCCGAGCGCGTTCGAGGTGCCATGCAACGTGTTCAGGGTGAGGTTTCGCATGTTCGTTTCCTCCCCTCAGGCCGTCTTCAGCTGGTTGCCGACCGGCAGCTTGCGCAGCCGCTTGCCGGTTGCCGCGAAGATCGCGTTCGACAGCGCCGCCGCGGTCGCGGCCGTGCCCGGCTCGCCGATCCCGCCCGGCGCTTCGCCGCTCTTCACCAGATGGACCTCGATCGGCGGCGTCTCGTTGATCCGCAGCATCCGGTAGTCGGTGAAGTTGCTCTGCACGACGCGGCCGTCCTCGATCGTGATCTCGCCGTACAGCGCGCCCGTGATCCCGAAGATGATGCCGCCCTGCACCTGCGCCTCGATCGTGTTCGGATTGACGGACATCCCGCAGTCGACCGCGCACACGACGCGCTTGACCTGCACGTCGCCGTCGTCCACCGCGACGTCGATGACGATCGAGAAGAAGCTGCCGAACGCATGCATCACCGACACGCCGCGCCCTTGCCCCTTCGGCAGCGACGGCCCCCAGCCGGCAGCCTTGGTCGCGACGTCGAGCACGTTGCGCGCGCGCGGCGTCTTGCCGAGCAGTGCGCGGCGGTATTGCACGGGGTCGGTCTTGGTTTGTGCCGCCAGCTCGTCGATGAAACTCTCGACGACGAAGGTGCTGCGCGTCGGCCCGACGCCGCGCCAGAACGCGGTCGGCACGTGGCGCGGCTCCTGCCGCACGTAGTCGATCAACTGGTTCGGCAGGTCGTACGGCAGGTCGGTTGCGACCTCGACCGCGTCGGGATCGACGCCGTCCTTGAACGCAGGCGGCGCGAAGCGCGCGAGGATCGACGAGCCGACGATCCGGTGCTGCCACGCGACCGGCTTGCCGTTCGCGTCGAGGCCGGCCGAGATCCGGTCGTAGTAGTACGGCCGGTACATGTCGTGCTGGATGTCCTCCTCGCGCGTCCAGATGACCTTCACGGGCGCGCCGACCTGTTTGGCGATCTTCACCGCCTGGCCGATCATGTCCGTTTCGAGGCGCCGGCCGAAGCCGCCGCCGAGCAGGTGGTTGTGCACGACGATATTGTCCGGCGGAAAGCTCGTGAGCCGCTGCACGGTGTCGACCGCGCGCGTCGGCACCTGCGTGCCGACCCAGATCTCGCAGCCGTCGCTGCGCACGTGCACCGTGCAGTTCACCGGTTCCATCGTCGCGTGAGCAAGGAACGGCTGCTCGTAGACGGCGTCGATGCGCGTCTTCGCGTTCGCGAAGGCCTTGCCGACGTCGCCGTCCTTGCGTGCGACCGCACCCTTGCCGTTCGCCGCGGTCTGCGCGAGATCGGCGACGATGTCCTTCATCGACACCTTCGCGCCCGTGCCTTCGTTCCACTTCACGACGAGCGCCGCCGCGCCGCGCTTCGCGGCCCACGTGTGATCGCCGACCACCGCGACCGCGTTGTCCGCGCGCACGACCTGGCGCACGCCGGGAATCTTCTTCGCGGCGGTATCGTCGATGCTTGCGACCGTGCCGCCGAACACCGGGCTGTTCACGATCACCGCGTACAGCATGCCGGGCAGGCGCACGTCGAGCCCGAACTGCGCGGTGCCGTCGACCTTCTCCGGTGAATCGAGCCGCTTCGCGGGCGTGCCGATCAGCTTGAAATCCTCCGGCTTCTTCAGCGCGACGTCCTTCGGCACCGGCAGCTTCGCCGCGGCGTCGGCCAACTGGCCGTACGACGCGCGCCGGCCGCTCGGCGGGTGCTGCACTTCGCCGTTCGCCGCGCGGCAGGTTGCCGGATCGACATTCCATTGCTTCGCGGCCGCCGCGACCAGCAGCGTGCGCGCCGTTGCGCCCGCGCGGCGCAGCGGTTCCCACGCGTAGCGCACCGACGTCGAGCCGCCGGTGAGCTGGCCGCCGAGCAGCGGATCGAGGAAAAGCTTCTCGTTCGGCGGCGCATGATCGAGCGTCACGCTCGACAGCGGCACTTCGAGTTCCTCGGCAATCAGCATCGGCAGCGCCGTATAGACGCCCTGCCCCATCTCGACCTTCGGCATCACCAGCGTGACCTTGCCGCCGCGGTCGATCTGCACGAACGCGTTCGGCGCGAATACGCCGGCGCGCGCGGTTTCGTCGGCATCGCCGCCGATCACCGAACGGCGCGTATCGTCACCCGCCGCCGGCAGGCTGAAGCCGAGCAGCAAGCCGCCGCCCGCCGCCGCGCCGAGCGACATGCCGAACTTGAGAAACCCGCGGCGCGACACGCCGGCGCCTGCCGTTTGCCCGGCGACCTTGCCGGCTTCGATCAGTCCTCGCGACATGTCAGCCTCCGCAGAGCAGCCTCAAGGGGGCCGACCGCCCCCTCGGGGGGCAGTGAACAAAGTGAACGTGGGGGCTGTTTCATCTCAGGCTCCCTTCGCGGCCTGCTTGACCGCCGCGCGAATCCGGTTGTACGTGCCGCAGCGGCAGATGTTGCCGGCCATCGCAGCATCGATGTCGGCGTCGCTCGGGTTCGGGTTCGATGCGATCAGCGCGGTGGCCGCCATCACCTGCCCCGACTGGCAGTAGCCGCACTGGACGACGTCGAGCTCGCGCCACGCCTGCTGTACCTTGTGGCCGGCCGGCGTCGCGCCGACGGCCTCGATCGTCGTGATCCTGCGGCCCGCGACGGCCGCGACCGGCAGCACGCACGAGCGCGCGGCGACCCCGTCGAGATGCACGGTGCACGCGCCGCATTGCGCGATCCCGCAGCCGAACTTCGTGCCGGTGAGGCCGACGACGTCGCGCAGCACCCAGAGCAAGGGCATGTCGTCGGGGGCGTCGACCGTACGGGTCTCGCCGTTGATGTTGAGGGTGACCATTCAGCCTCCGGGGGCCGGTGTATTGGGGAAGCGGCGCGCGTGGCGCGCCGCACGGTGCCGTCGTCATCGCCGTCGCGCGGTGCGCGACGGGTGCCGCGCGGCCCGGATGGGGACGAGCCGCGGCGGTGGTCCTGCGTCGTTACTCGGCCACGTCGATGCCCGACAGCACCTTGATGACCGGCGGTGCCGCGAACCAGTCGGCCGACTTCGTGCGGAATTCGCCGAAATACGGGCTGGCGAGGTGCGCGTCGAATGCGGCCTGGTCGTCGTAGATCTCGTACAGGTGCAGGTTCGGCGAGCCGTCTTGCTCGCGGAACAGGTCGTAGCGCCGGTTGCCCGGTTCGGCGCGCGTCTTGACGACCATGCTGCGCAGCTCGGCCTCGGCGGCCTGCGCGTGTTCGGGTTTCAGGAACAGCGAAGCAATCACGTGAAGCGCCATCTTTTCACTCCTTTCGAAACGGAATCGAGCATGCCACAAGCCGGCGTCGCGCGACGCCGGCGTGCAACCGTGGTGTGTGTTTGTGTTGCCATGCCGCAGCATCAGGCCAGTTCGTCCGGGCCCACGCGCACGACGACCTTGCCGAAGTTCTTGCCGGCCAGCAGGCCGATCAGCGCTTCGGGTGCGTCGGCCAGGTCGGGGACGACATCTTCCCGCGTCTTCACCTTGCCCTGCGCGACCCATTCGCTCATCTCCTTCAGGAACGGCGCATAGCCGGTCGCATAGTGATCGAGGATGATGAAACCCTGCACGCGGATGCGCTTGCGCAGGATCGCACCCATCAGCGCCGGCACGCGATCACGGCCGGTCGACACCGCGGTGTCGTCGTATGCCGCGTCGTTGTAGTGCGCAATGATTCCGCACACCGGCACGCGCGCATGATCGTTGAGCAGCGGCCACACCGCGTCGAACACCGCGCCGCCGACGTTCTCGAAATAGACGTCGATACCGTTCGGGCACGCTTCCTTCAGCTTCGCGGCAAACGCCGGATCGCGGTGGTCGACGCACGCGTCGAAGCCGAGCGTATCGGTCACGAACGCGCACTTGTCGGCGTCGCCCGCGACACCGATCACGCGGCAGCCCTTCAGCTTCGCGATCTGGCCGACGACCGAGCCGACCGCGCCGCTGGCCGCCGCGACGACCACGGTTTCGCCGGCCTTCGGTTCGCCGATCTTCAGCAGCCCCGTATAAGCGGTGAAGCCCGGCATGCCCAGCACGCCGAGCGCGTACGACGGATGCGCGAAGTCGCGGCCGAGCGGAATCAGGTCGCGTCCGTCGGACAGCGCATAGTCCTGCCAGCCGGCGCCCGCGACGACCAGATCGCCTTCGCGAAACGCGGGCAGGTTCGACGACACGACACGGCTGACCGTGCCGCCGACCATCACGTCGCCGATCTCGACCGGCGCGGCATAGGACGGCGCGTCGCTCATCCGGCCGCGCATGTACGGATCGAGCGACAACCAGACCGTGCGCAGCAGCACCTGGCCGGCACCGGGCGTCGGCACGTCGGCGGATTCGGTGCGGAAGTTGCCCGGCGTCGGCGCGCCGACCGGGCGTGAAGTCAGGATGATCTGGCGGTTTGCGGTCTTGCTTTGCGGCATGTGAGTCTCCGTCAACAGGAAGAAACGTGCTTCGTGGGCACGATCGGATCAGGGATGGACCAGCAGAAGGCGCGCACGCGCGGCAGCGTCGGCGGTCGGGCCGGCGTGCTTGCATGCGTGCGGTTGGAACAATCGGGACAGCGTAACGCGGAGCGAGGTATTCGTCATGCGTCGATGAGTAGACCAGTCGTCTAGAGTCAAGGCAAAAACAAGGCGCGCCGCTGCGCGCCCGGGTTACGACTGCGCTCCGTCATGCGCGGCCGGCGGCAGGTTCAGCATGCGCCGCGTTTCGGCCATCGCCCTTTCGAGCGGTTTGCGGTTGCGGTGAATCTTTTCCAGCAGCGTTGCGCCCAGCCACAGTTCGTAAAGGATCGCGGCCGTGTGCGGCGGATCGTCGACCGCGCTCAGCGAGCCATCGGCCAGCCCTGCCTCGATGCCGCCCGCGAGCCGCTCGATGATCTGGCTCGTACCACGCCGCAGCACCGCGCGCATCGCTTCCGACAGGTCCGACACTTCCGCGCCGAGCTTCACCGCGAGGCACTTGCCTTCCGGATCGTCCGCGCATTGCGTGTGCAGCCAGTTGCCCCAGTACGTCATCAGGCGCTCGGCGCCCGTGCCGGCCTGATGCTTGAGCAGATTGTCGAGATGCGCAAGATAGCCTTCGAAATACGCTTCGAGCAGCGCTTCGCCGAATGCCTCTTTCGAGCCGAAGTAATGGTAGAACGAGCCCTTCGGGATGCCCGCCGCGGCGAGAATCTCGTTCAGACCGACCGCCGAAAACCCCTTGTGGAGCATGATCGGCTTCGCGATGTTCAGGATGTGCTGGCGGACTTCCGCGCCTGACGATGCATTCATGATGGCGTATGGTAGCAACGATTAGACCGGTCGTCTAGTAACGTCGAGCCGGCCGATTGAGCGGCACTTTACCCGATCGCGACCGGACAATCGACCGCCGTCAGCGCACCGCTTCGTCGGTGCGTTTCCTCGTGCGCGCCCGCCGCTCGCTTCGCTGCTCGGCGGGAGCCGTCTTCACGCCGCGAAGCGGCGCCCGCCGTGCGAGCACCGTCATCTCGCGCCGCAGCGCATCGAGTTCCTTGGCGCGCGCCGCGTCGGTCGCCTGCGCGCCGTCGAGCTGCCCCTGAAGCACCCCGCATCGATGCAGCGCATCGCCGAGTTGCGCCTGCAGCGCGGCGACATCCTTCCGCTGCTGCGCATCGCGCTGCTCGGCGCGCGATGCCGTCGCGTCGAGTTCCTTTTGCAACCGCGCGGCGGTAAGTCGTTCGCGATCGATCTCCTGAAGCGCCCGCTTTTCCGATGCGCGCAAGCGTTCCTCGGCCCGGCCCGCGTCGTCGCGCAGCCGGTCGAGCTGGGTCGTGAAATCCGCGCGCGCCTGCGCGAGTGCGCGGTCGCCTTCCGCGTTGTCGGCCTTCAGGCGTTCGATCTCCGCTTGCAGCGCGCGCCGCGATGCGTCGTCGGCCGCCCTCGCCTGTTCCAGTTCCTGAATCCGCACCTGCGCGGCCAGCAACGCGGCCGTGCGTTGCTCGAGCGCGGTTTCGGTGCGGGCCAGCTCGGCCCGCAGCGTCGCGACTTCCGCGTTCGCCGCCGTGCGTTCGGCTTCGACTTCCGCGCGCAGTGCGTCGAGCGCGGCGGCCGCGTCGGTGCTCGACCGATTCCACAACGCCGCGACCAGCTCGCCGGCCGCCGCCTGCAGATCGGCCGGCAGGTCGGGATGTTCGATCCGCACGCGACTCTTTT
Organism: Burkholderia sp. BE17; assembly: GCF_009362305.1. Taxonomy (NCBI): domain Bacteria; kingdom Pseudomonadati; phylum Pseudomonadota; class Betaproteobacteria; order Burkholderiales; family Burkholderiaceae; genus Burkholderia; species Burkholderia sp. BE17. Next base: position 146,825 of record NZ_WHNU01000012.1, on the reverse strand, counting down.
CCCGCAGCTCGGCCCAGAACTCGCCGAGAACGGCCGTCGGCGTGCTCATGCTGCCCTTGCGGACGAGTTGGTACAGACGGTTCGCGGTGGGCGTGATGCCGAAGCGGAAGAACAGCAGCGCGCAGGCCTCGCGGTACAGCTCGCGGGTTTTCGGGAAGTCGGCCTTGAGGCGCTCGATTTCGGCGGTCAGGCGCGGTTCGTCGGCAGCGAGATCGGACATGGCGGGTTTTGTCGGGAATTTCGTAAATAATATAACGTAAACCGGTAGATATCCAATTTCCGTGGTCTGTTGATTTGACATTATTTCTATAATGTCGAGATGATCAGGCGGGGCATGGCGCGTGGAATCGAAGCAGATCGTTTGCACGGTTTTGTAACCGCCAGACCAAAGAGCCGCTATTACGTACGGTGCTCGTCCGGTGGCGTCAAGCGCGCTGCTTCAGCAGCCCTGCCAGAAGCGTCAGTGCTTCCGTCAGATCGTCGAATGACGGGCCGCCGAGGCAAAGTCGAATCCCGCTCGCCCGATCTTCCGGGTTCACCATCATGGATTCCGGCGGGGTCAACTTGATACCCATCGCTGCAGCGACGGATGCGACACGATTGGCAGCGTCACGCTCCATCGGCAGCCAGGCGTTGTAGGCGCCGGGATGCGAGATCAGTTCGCTCGCGCCGAGCAGAGAGATGGCGAGATTGGATCGACGCCGCGCCTCATGGTGCAGATCCCGCTGGATCGAGGAGATGACGTCGGTGGCCAGCCATTCCTCAACCACTGCGCAAGAGAGCGGCGACGGCGCCATTGGCAGGTCCCGCAGCGCGTCTTCCGCTGCGTCGTCGAGTCCGGCCGGCAGCGCGAGCACGCCGATCTGCAAACCGGGGCCAAGCGATTTGGACAGCCCGTTCACATGAAAGGTGATCTCGGGCGCCAACGCCGCAAGCGGTGGCAAAGCCGGCTCTGCCGACGCATAGACGCCGTCCTCGATGATCCACGCGCCCGCCCGGCGGCAAATATCCACGATGGCCTGCCTTCGTTCCGCGCCCATCGTTGCCGTGGTCGGGTTGTGCAGCGTCGGTGTGAGATAGACCGCCTTACTGCCGGTCGATGCAGTGCCGTCGAGTGCGTCCGCCAGTGCCCCCGGCGCCATTCCTTGCGCGTCGGTCTCGACGCCTTGCATCCGATATCCGTTGCGCCGAGCCAGCGCGATCGCGCCAGGATAGGTGATCCGCTCGGTCAGAAGCAGCCCTTGCGAGCCGCAGGCAAGATCGAAGGCCAATGACAGCGCCTGGCGGGCGCCGCTCGTCAGCACCAGATGCGACGGTTCCGCCATCAGGCCCAGCGTTTCGAGCCAGCGGGCCAGCACACGTCGGTGCTCCATATGCCCGGCGGGCGGGGCATAGAGATTGAGATGATCCGCATCGATCTTGCGTGCGATCCCCGTCAATGTTCGCGCCAGCAAGCGAGCGTCGAGCATGGCTGGCGGCACATTGGACGAAAGGTCGATCTGGCGATCCTGATGCGCCTGGCGGATCGCCACGAAGGTTCCCCGGCCCTTGATGCTGCGCGTCAGGCCTCGCCGTTCAAGCGCGGCATAGGCTTTCGTCACCGTGCCAAGGCCGATCCCCAGTTTCAACGCGAGATCGCGATGAGCGGGCAGACGGTCGCCTCCCGTCAGCCGCCCCTCGACGATGTCGTCGGCCAGCGCGAGGACCAACCGCTCGGCGGTATTCGCGTCGATGTCGGCAAGCCGTGGCGACCAGGGGGATTGCAGGAGCATGTTTGCCGCCTAGATATTAGTGTCACGTGACACTATTTATATAAACGAAAAGAGTAACATGCGCGATGTGATTGGATGAAGTCATGCATTTCTGGAGGCGCCTGATCGCCATGACGGGCGCATGGAGAGTCAAATGTTCAGCCACGTAACTGTTGGGGCGCGTGATCTTGGGCGGGCAGGCCGTTTCTATGACGCGGTGCTCGCTCCGCTCGGACTGAAGCGTCGCGTCGTCATGTCCGATGGCGGGCCTCCGGCGCTTTGCTGGGTAACCGGTCAATCGCCGCTGCCGCGCTTCTATGTCTACATCCCTTACGACGGCGAGCCGGCGACCATCGGCAACGGCAGCATGGTCGCCTTTCTGGCCCCCTCGCAAGAAGCCGTGAACACGGCCTACGCGAATGGTCTCGAGCACGGTGGGACGGACGACGGTGCACCCGGGTTACGCCCCCACTACGGTGACGGCTACTTCGGCGCGTATCTGCGCGACCCGGACGGGAACAAGGTCCATATCGTTCATCGCGGAGACCTCCAGCCATGACACTGGAGACGCCCCGCATCCCTGGAGAAACTCGAATGATCGCCAGTCAGATCGCACTCGCCTACGGCACCTATCTCATCGCCACCGCCAGCCCCGGGCCGAGCAACATGGCGATCATGGGAACAGCGATGCGCGACGGCCGTCTGCCGGCCCTCGTTCTGGCTGCCGGCGTCATCACGGGCTCGCTCTTCTGGGCGATCCTGGCCGCGACCGGCGTTTCCGCCGTGCTGGCGGCCTATGCCGAGGCGCTTTTCATCATAAAGATGGTTGGGGGTGTCTATCTGCTCTACCTGGCGTTTCGCACGGGCAGGTCGGCGCTGAAACCGGGCTCCGGCTTCGCGAAGATCGAACCAGGACGCTCGACACCTCGTTATCGGCGGCTCTATCGCCAGGGCATTCTCATGCATGTCGGAAACCCGAAGGCGGTTCTGGCCTGGATGGCAATCATGTCCCTTGGGCTTCAGGAGCACGCCCCCGGCGGCACCTTGGCGGCGATCATCGGTGGTTGCGCGTTCCTCGGCGTCATCGTGTTCGGCGGTTATGCGGTCCTCTTCTCGACCGCCCGGATGATCGCCCTGTATACCAGCCTCCGGCGCTGGATTGAAGGCACGCTATCCGCGGTGTTCGCCGTTGCGGGAGTCAATCTGCTTGCCTGGCAACGTTGATATTCCGGTTTGTCGGCGCCATCACGAACCGATCTGAATTGAAAGAGCGATGTCATGACCTTTGCGATCCATATGATCGATGTCTTCGGCGCCGGGCCGCTTTCGGGCAATCCGCTGGCGGTCGTCATCGGGGCCGATGCGCTGACAACGGATGACATGCAGCGGCTGACGCGGTGGTTCAACCTGTCCGAGACCGCTTTTCTCTTGCCGCCCACGCATCCTGAGGCCGACTACCGGGTCAGGATCTTCACGCTGGACAGGGAGATGCCTTTTGCCGGGCACCCGACGCTCGGCAGCTGTCATGCGTGGCTCTCGACGGGGCGCGTGCCGAAGAGCGAAGCGGAAATCGTCCAGGAATGCGGAGCCGGGCTGGTTCCGATCCGACGCAATCACGAGCGGCTTTCCTTCGCCGCCCCGCCGCTGATCCGCTCCGGCGCGCCTGCACAGGATGAATTGGATCAGGCTCGGCGACTGCTGGGGATCGAATCCGGCGATGTCCTCGATGCCGCCTGGATCGACAACGGCCCCGGATGGCTGGGCGTCAGGCTGGTATCGGCGGAGACGGTGCTTGCCCTCGATCCGCTCCGCAGTTGGCCCGGCCGGATCGATGTCGGCGTCATTGGCCCTCATGCAACAGGCGGCAACGCGGCCTTCGAGGTTCGCGCCTTCTTCAGCGACCATCTGGGCGCTATCGTCGAAGATCCGGTCACTGGAAGCCTCAATGCTTCAATGGCGCAGTGGCTGTTCGCGACAGGTGTGGTCGAGGACGACTATGTCGCCGCCCAGGGGACACGCCTCGGCCGCCATGGCCGCATTCATTTGACCCGCGACGAGGCAGGCCGAATCTGGGTCGGCGGCAAGACGCGTACGCATGTCGAAGGCCGGCTCAGCGGCTTTTGAAAAGGCAAACGAGAAAGCGGCAACCTGATGTTCAGGCGAGCTGGCGCACATGACGCCTGTCCGGGTCGCCCCATACGCTGAACAGCCTGCCCGCAAGACTGCTTGCCGGCGTGACGCGACAGCACCGGATCAACCTGAGCGTTGTCTGACGCTCGAAAACACGCAAGGAGTTTCAGCATGTCTGCCCCCTCGCAGAACCAGATTGCTCCATCCGTAACCACCGATCGCATCACACTGCCCGCCTCGGCAGCAGACACCTTGAGAATGCTGGTGCGCTACAAGTCCTGGGCGAATGGACTGACGTTCAAGAGCGTGATGGACCTGCCGGCTGGCGAAGCCCTTCGGCAGAGACCGACGCGGTTCGGAAACATGGTGCATACCTTGAATCACGTCTACGTGGTCGACGACATTTTCAGACATCATCTGCAAGGAAAGAAGCACACCTACACCTCGCGCAACACCGACCATACGCCTGCCGTTTCCGATCTTTGGAAAGCGGTTCAGGAAATGGAGTGCTGGTACATCGATCTTGTCGACACCTGGTCGGACGTGGATCTCGCGAAAGCCGTTCATTTCGAGTTTGTTGGTGGGGGAAAAGGTGTCATGACCCGCGAGCAAATCGTGCTGCATGTCGTCAATCACGGCACCTATCACCGCGGTTTTGTCAGCGACATGATGTATCAGGTGCCTTTCGCGCCACCGTCAAACGATCTTCCCGTATTCATCAGGGATCACTATCGCGACGCTCGGTGAGCGCCTGTTTGGCCGACCTGGCGCACGCCGGCCACTTGTCTCGCATCTGTGCCGGCCGCGGCCGCGCCCGGTGCGTGCGGATCGCTTCGCCGCGCTGCTGCCGTCGGCACGCAAGCATCGCCGACCGGTTGCGCCGCGGCCATCGCCTGTCATTGATCTGCCACCGTCGACCGGTAGCGTTCGGGGCTCCCCTACGCTATCGACAGACGAATCCGCCATGCAGCGTACGTCGCGCGCCACGCCCCACGTTTATGCGGCCACGTCCCGCGCCCTCGCCGTCAGCCTCGCGATCAACCTGCTGCTGCTCGCCGTCGAGACGGCTGCGGCGTGGTTCGCGCATTCGTCCGGGCTGCTCGCGGACGTCGCGCACGCGGCGATCGATCTCGCGGTCGACGCACTGATCCTCGTCGCATGTCGGCTCGACGCGCGCCCGCCGGAGCGGCGCCCGACCTACGAACCGCTCGCGCTCGCGGGTCTCGGCGTATTGCTGGTCGCGACGGGCGCTCGGATGATCTGGCACGCGGTCAACCGGTTCGACACGCCGCCCGTCGTGCAGCCGGGCGCGACGACGCTCGCGCTCGTCGCCGTCACGCTCGCCGGCAAGGCCGTGCTGTCGCACTGGATGCTGCGCAAGGCGCGCGAGACGGACTCCGCGCTGCTCGAGGCGAGCGGCTGGCATGTGCGTATCGATGCGTTGTCGGCGTTGCTGGCGGCGCTCGCGATGAGTGCGGCGCTGGTCGGCCTCGGCCGTCTCGACGACGTGGCCGCGCTCGCGATCGGCGCGCTCGTGATCCGCACGGGCGCCGGTTTCATCCGGCGCGGCGGTGCGCAATGGCCGATGTTGGCCGCGTGGGCGAATCGCTCGACGCGCGGTTCGTGAACGCGGTCGGCGTCGTCGTGCATGGCGCCGACGCGTGAAACTTCCGATACGCGCAATCGGTTATCGGCTGGGCGGAATGACAAAAAGGCTCGCGTCGTACGAGCGAGCCTCTTTTGCATGATGCCGTCATCGCCGTGCGTCACGCGAGGCGTTGACCGATGACGACGTGTCGCCAGACGAATGCCGGCCGACTCCCTCCGATGGGTCGGCTACGCGAGCGGCACCACACTCCCGAGCAGGATCCGTACGAGCGTCGCCTGGCGCGTGACCCCCGTCTTCGAGAAGATCGCACGCAGGTGCGTGCGCGCCGTGTTCTTGCTGATCCCCGACTCCGCCGCCGCTTCCTCGAGTGGTGTCAGCCCGGTGCAGCAGCGCGAGCGACGTCTCGGCGGGCGGCGTGATGCGGGGAGATGCGCGGGCATCATGCACGGCACCCGCCGTCACGAGGGTTGGTCGGGTTTTCGCATAACAGGTTATCGTTTGTTTTTTTGAAATACAGCCTCGGATTTGTATTTTGACAATACATGCCATAGACTGTATTTTCAGATTACAAACGATCGCCTGTCATCCTGCGGAGCGCCCGATGGCCTTTCCCGTCCAGACCTTGACCCAGTTGCGCCCGATACTCGTCGGCTTCCGGAAATCCGCGGGGCTCACGCAGGCGCAATTGGCCGCCCGCCTGGGCGTCACGCAGCAATCCTATGCGCAGCTCGAAGCCAATCCGTCGGCGGTGAGCATCGAACGGCTTTTCAAGGTGCTGAACACGCTCGGCGTTCGGATGACGCTCGACCTGGGCACGCAGGATGAATCGGCGGGACCAGCCAGTACCGATGCCAGTGCCGATGCACGGCCGGCGGCTCGCAAGCCGGCCGCGAAACAGCGCATGCCGGACCCGGCGCGCGGCGCAACGGCAGCAAAGGCAGCAAAAGCTCAAACCAAAACCACGACCGGCGCCGCGCGCAAGCGGCCGGCGACAGCAGCGCCGGGCAAGTCACGGGTCTCGAAACGGGAGGACTGGTGACGATGGCGTCGCGCGCCCGCCACGACCGGCTCGACCTGTGGATGAACGGCATTCCGGTCGGCTACTGGGAAATCCGGCGCGGCGTCGAGCGCCTCGTCTACCTGCCGGGCTGGCTCGACGATCCACAGGGGCGGCCGCTGTCGCTGTCGCTGCCCTTCACGCCCGGCAACCAGCCGCACCAGGGCGCGATCGTCGCCGACTACTTCGACAACCTGCTGCCGGACAGCGAGCCGATCCGCCGCCGCATCGCGCAGCGTTACCGGCTCGGATCGACGGCGCCGTTCGAACTGCTCGCGTCGATCGGCCGGGATTGCGTCGGCGCGATCCAGATGCTGCCGCCCGGCGAAATGCCCGTCGACCTCGAGACGATCGACGGCGTGGCGCTCGACGACGCAGCCGTCGCCGGCGTGCTGCGCCACGCGACCGCCGCGCCGCTGCCCGGCCGCGCTGAGCCGGACGGCGACCTGCGCCTGTCGATCGCCGGCGCGCAGGAAAAGACCGCCTTGCTGCGTCAGGGAAACCGTTGGTTGCGGCCGTCGGGCAGCACGCCGACGACGCACATCTTCAAGCTGCCGCTCGGGCGCGTCGGGAACATGCAGGCCGACATGCGGACGTCCGTCGAAAACGAATGGCTGTGCTCGAAGCTCGTCGCCGCTTACGGCCTGCCGGTCGCGCCGTGCGAGATCGGCCGGTTCGGCGACCAGAAGGCGCTGATCGTCGAGCGCTTCGACCGGCGTCCTTCGCGCGACGGCACGTGGATCCTGCGGCTGCCGCAGGAGGACATGTGCCAGGCGACCGGCACGCCGTCCGGCGCGAAATACGAATCCGACGGCGGCCCCGGCATCGAGACGATCATGGGCATCCTCGCGAATTCGACCGACGCCGCGCACGACAGGACGAATTTCTTCGTCGCGCAGCTCGTGTTCTGGGTACTGGCGGCGATCGACGGCCACGCGAAGAACTTCAGCATCGCGCACCTGCCCGGCAATACGTACCGCAGCACGCCGCTGTACGACGTGCTGTCCGCGCATCCGATCATCGGCACGCGCCGCAACCAGTTGCCGCCGCGCCGCGCGCGGCTTGCGATGGCCGTGTGCGGGAAGAACCGGCACTACGTGATCGGCGAGATCCAGCCGCGTCACTGGATCGCGCAGGGCCGGCGCGTCGGCCTGACCGAAGACGACGTGCGCGCCGCGATGGCGGCCGTCGCCGCGCGCACCGAGCCTGCGATTGCCGAAGTCGCCGCGCAGATTCCGGCGGATTTTCCGGCGGATGTGGCGGACGCGATCTTCGACGGCATGCGTCGCCAGAGCCGCAAGCTCGGGGCGGGAGGTGCCGCGTGAGGTTCGACGAGCGCCGCGAGCCGTTCAGCCCGCGTCGCGCGCGCGGGCGAGCGCCGCGAGGTTCCCTTCCCCGAACCCGTGGTGCCCCTTGCGCTGCACGATCTCGAAGAAGATTTCGCCGGGCCGGCGCTTGACGAAGGTCTGGAAGAACAGGCGCGGCACGCCGTCGCTGCCGATCTCGCCGTCGACCAGCACCGCGCGGCGGCGCAGTGCGTCGAGATCGACGCCATGCCCGGGCAGCCGCGCATCGACGTCGTCGTAATAGCGTGCGGGCGGCTCGATGAATTCGACGCCGTTCGCGCGCAGCGCATCGACGCACGACAGGATGTCGTCGGTGGCAAGCGCGACGTGCTGGACGCCCTCGCCGGGATGGTCGGGCAGATACGCATGCATCAGCTCGGTGCGCCGCGTGCCTTCCTCGTAGACCGGAATCCGTACCGCGCCGCACGGCGACACCATCACGCGCGATTCCTCCGACACATGCCAGTGCGCGTCGATTTCGTGGATTTCGCGAAAATGCAGCAGGTCGTGGTAGAAATCCAGCCACTCCCGCATGCGCCCCGCGCCGACGGTCTGCGTGAAATGGTCGACCTGCTGCAGGCCGACGCCCGCGCAATCGAGATCGGTGTGCGCAGTCGCGATGTCGATCGGCCGGAAATCGATGTCGAAGATCGAGATATCGCCGACCCCGCCGCGCTGGCCGTCCCGCCCGCGCCAGCGGTCGACGAAATACAGGTGCGAATCGCCGATACCCTGGATCGCCGGGATCTTCAGCTCGCCGACGCCGACCCGCTCGCCCTCGAACGCCCACGCGCCGAGCTCGATCGCGCGCTCGAACGCGCGCCGTGCGCTGGCCACGCGCAGCCCGATCGCGCAGACGCCCATCCCGTATTCCTCCGCGTAGCGCGCGGCGAACGAATCGGGCTCGGCGTTGATCAGGAAATGCATCTGCCCTTGCCGGTACAGCGTGACGTTCTTGCTGACATGCCGCGCGATCGCCTTGAACCCGAGCTGCTCGAAGCGTTGCGCGAGCGCTTCCGGCACGGGCGCCGCGAATTCGACGAATTCGAGGCCGGCCATCCCGAGCGGATTGGCGGCCGAATCGGCAACAGGCGGCGTATCGCTGGACAAGGGGTGGGAATTGCCGGGCATTCCAGTCTCCGGGGGCATGCGGTCGATGGGGATGGCGCCCGGCGCGGGCGGCTTGCGCGGCCGATGTGGCGACCGGGCATCCGCCCCGAACGGGCGAGCTTTCTATGCTGCAGATTTTAACCAGATCGTTCACGGCGGCACACCCTGGCCGAACGGGATATCGTCGCACCGCCTAGTGCAAACCCGGAAAGCGTTCGATAATCGCACGAATATGAACGATAATCGCGCACTTTGCCCGATTGGCCAATTGCCGCCGTGCGGCGCGCACCCTATTCTCCGTTCACCCATCGACTTCAATGCAGCATCGGACGCGGCGCCGCCGCGATTCCACGATGCGCCGTGCCAGGAGACACCGCCATGACCCCAACCTTCGACACCCTCGACGCCGCTGCCACCGGCGCCCGCGCGCGCAGCCAGGCGCGCAAGGCCGCGATCGGCAGCTTCGTCGGCGCCGTCGTCGACTGGTACGACTTCCTGCTGTATGGGATCGTCGCCGCGCTGGTATTCAATTCCGAGTTCTTCCCGAAAGTCAGCCCGACGATGGGCACGCTCGCGGCGTTCGCGACGTTCGGCGTCGGCTTCCTGTTCCGGCCGCTCGGCGGCGTCGTGTTCGGCCACTACGGCGACCGGCTCGGACGCAAGCGGATGCTCGTGCTGACCGTGATGCTGATGGGGCTGTCGACGGTTGCGATCGGCCTGTTGCCGACCTTCGCGACCATCGGCTGGTGGGCGCCGGTGCTGCTGGTGCTGATGCGCGCGATCCAGGGTTTCGCGGTCGGCGGCGAATGGGGCGGCGCGGCACTGATGGCCGTCGAGAGCGCGCCGAAGCAAAAGAAGGCGTTCTACAGCAGCGGCGTGCAGGTCGGCTACGGCGTCGGGCTCGTGCTGGCCACGGGCATCGTGTCGATCCTGAGCCATACGCTCGGAGAGGCCGCGTTCAAGTCGTGGGGCTGGCGCCTGCCGTTCGTGTTCAGCATCGTGCTCGTGCTGATCGGGCTGTGGGTGCGCAAGAACATGGACGAATCGCAGGAGTTCGTCGAGAAGGTCGAACACGGCAACCGCAAGCTGCGCCTGCCGGTGCTGGAAGCGCTGACGCGCCATCCGAAGGCGTTCCTGCTGATCATCGCGCTGCGGCTCGCCGAACTGTTCACGATGTATATCGTCACCGCGTTCGCGCTCAGCTATTCGACGACGAACCTCGGCATGTCACGCGACCTGTTCCTGAACATCGGCCTGCTGGTCGGCGCGGTGAGCTGCCTGACGATCCCGTGCTTCGCGTGGCTGGCCGACCGCTACGGACTGCGCCGCATCTACCTGATCGGCGCGCTGATCGGCCTTGCATCCGCGGTGCCGTTCTTCATCGCGCTGGAGGCGCGGTCGATCGCGTGGATCGTGATCTTCTCGATCCTGCTCGCGAACGCCGCGCACGACATGGTCGTGAGCGTCCAGCAGCCGCTGTTCACCGAGTTGTTCGGCGCCGAATACCGCTACAGCGGCGCGGGCGTCGGCTACCAGTTCGCGAGCGTCGTCGGCGGCGGGTTCACGCCGTTCATCGCGGTCGGCTTCGTCAGTCTCGCCGGCGGTTCGTGGCACCTCGTCGCCGGCTATCTCGCGGCGGGCTGCCTGATCTCGCTGGTGGTTGCCGCGCGGATGCGGGCGGCGCAGTGACGAAGTGAGCGCGTGGCCGGCCCGATCCGCGGCCGGCCATTTCCCTGCGTCGGCCGTCAGCTGAACGGCGGCACCTCTCCGCCCAACGTCAAACACCGTCAATCACGCGCGCCGATCCCCCTTTTCCCCTCCGAACATTCCACACCCTCCGCCGACCAATGGCATCATATGGGCCTACGTCAGTTACCGATACGCCCCCATATCATGTCGAATCTCATCGTCCACGGCGGCACTCCGCTGCGCGGGGACATCAAGCCGTCCGCGAACAAGAACGCCGTCCTGCCGATCCTGTGCGCCACCCTGTTGACCGATCAGCCGCTGCGCCTTGTCGGCGTGCCGGACATCACCGACGTGCGCAAGATCCTCGACATCTTCCGCACGCTCGGCAGCGACGTGTCGGTCGACTTCACGACGGGCCTGCTCGAACTCCACCATCGCAACACGAAGTTCGATCCGGCCGTCCATCGGCTGCCCGAGGCGATGCGCTCGTCGATCATGCTGATTCCGCCGCTGCTCGCGCGCTTCGGCGTCGCGCGCCTCGAGAACGACGTGAAAGGCTGCACGCTCGGCGTGCGCGAGATCGATCCGCACGTCGAGGTGTTCGAACGCTTCGGCGCGCACATCGAACGCACGCCCGATTCGCTGATCGTCCGCACCGACGGCCCGCTGACGGCCAACGATCACTGGCTCGACTACGCGTCGGTGACGACCACCGAGAACTTCGCGCTGTGCGCGACGACCGCGAACGGCACGTCGACGCTGATGAACGCGGCGTCCGAGCCGCACGTGCAGGAGTTCTGCCAGTTCCTCGCGATGATCGGCGTCGCGATCGAAGGCATCGGCACGTCGCGGCTCTGCGTGACGGGCGGCCGCAAGCTCGGCGGCGGCGAATTCCGCTTCGCCGAGGATTTCCACGAGATCGCGACGTTCCTCGCGCTCGGCGCGATCACGGGCGGCGACATCACGGTGCGCAACTCGTCGCCCGAGCATTTCCCGCTGATCGACCGCACGTTCGCGAAGTTCGGCGTCAACGTCACGCACCGCGATGGCTGGTCGCGCGCGGAACGCGACGGCCCGCTGCGTGTGCGCCGGCCGTTCACGCAGAACATCCTGACCAAGGTCGAAGCCGCGCCATGGCCGTACCTGCCGGTCGACCTGCTGCCGATCTTCATCGCGCTCGGCGTGCGCGCGGAAGGCAGCGCGATGTTCTGGAACAAGGTGTATGACGGTGCGCTCGGCTGGTCCGGCGAACTGTCGAAGTTCGGCGCGCACGTGCTGCTGTCGGATCCGCACCGGCTGATCACGTTCGGCGGTCTGCAACTGACGCCGGCGCGCGTCGAGAGCCCGTACATCATCCGCGTCGCGATCGCGCTGCTGATGGTGGCCGCGAGCATCGAAGGCCGCTCGGAAATCATGAACGCGCTGCCGATCCGCCGCGCGCATCCGCATTTCGTCGAGAACCTGCGCTCGGTCGGCGCGAACGTCGAGTGGACGAGCAGCGAATAATGCCGCTCCGGCGGGTGCGGCTCGCGTGAAGTCGGCGCCTCATCCGTCTTCCCTCCTTCTCTGGCCGGCGTCAGCAGACTGCCCGGCAACCGGCGCGCCGTGAAGGATCGCCGCTTCGCCTGCCGGCGTTACTTTCCCTCCCCGCACTCGACGTCGCCTGCACCCATGTGGTCGAAGCCGTAAAGCATTACGGCGGTCGTCCCGTGGGCGGGATCGCTCGGCCGCCTGCCGATGCTGTCGTCGGTCGGGCTCGACGGATACTGGATGCTCGTGCCCATCAGGTTGTCCGGCTGCTTGCGCAACTCCGCTTCGGTCAGCTTGCGCCCCTCCGCGCGCGGCAACCCGAACGCCTTGCGCACGTCCGCTTCGTTCCACGTTCCCTTCAGCGTGACGGTGACCATCTGCAGGTCGCCATGCTCCCAGTCGAGCTCGACTTTCGTCGCGAGCGGATGCACGCGGGCCGCGAGCCGGTCGGGGAATGCGGGGCCTTCGTAGTACGCAGTCGTGTTCTTGCATGCGTCGCCGGTGTTCCGGTACTTCTTCAGCGCGCAGTTGAAGCGCTTGTCGCGGTAGTCGAAAGTCGTTTCGACGTAGCAGCCGAATTTCGGCGACGTCATGCGCGGCCATGCACGCACGTCGACGGTTGGACGAGTCAGCCCGGTGTCGCTTGCAGGACTGGAGCCGGCGAGCGCCGGCACAGCCGCAGCGAGCAAGGCCACCGCGAGTTCACGAAATTTCATGTTGGGTTCCAAAAACGATGACCGTGTCATGCGCACGATCCGATGGCTCACGGAAAGACCAGATTCAGACTTGTCCAATTGCTCCCGTACCTGCCTCGGCTATAGGCTGCTTCCCTTCCCGAGCGATGGCCGACGAAAGCCACTCGACCAGCGATCCGACAGGAAATGACGCCGCACATGAAACCCCGATTCACGCTGACGCAGATGCGGGACGCCTGGCTCGATGCATATCGTCACGCCGACGTCGAGCAGCTCGATTTCGTGGCGAGCCCGCACTTTTTCATCCAGCACGAGAATCGCATTCGAACGAAGACGCAATATGTCGCACGGATGCGCTCCGTTGCGGCCGACCGCGCGTCGGATACACCGCGTGTCGCGTATCGGGACGAAGCCATGCAGATCGTCGCGCACGGACAATGGGCGACGATATCGGGTGTCGGATCCGTCTGGATAGACCGGGCGATCGACTCCCGCTTCGATTTTCTGGAGCTGTGGTGCATCGACGACGCACGATGGCGGATTGCGGCACTGTGCTACGAGCACAAGCAAATCGACGCGCATCGCCCGGCCTGATCGCAGCGCTCCATCAATGGGCATGTCGGCAGCGCGCCCGAAATTCCCGACGTTCAGGCGAACGGATTTCGCAGCACCGGTCCGCCGTCCACACGCAGGCCATCGCGCATGTCCTCGGTGTACAGGTACTCGCAGCCCTCGAGCGACGCGGCGGCGACGATGCACGCGTCATAGAAGGACAGGCCATGTCGCTCCGCCAGCCTTCGCGCCAGGTCATGCGTATCGATCGTGACCGGTACGACATGGCACAAGCTCCTGATCGGTTCCAGAAACTGCGCCACGTCGCTCCACGGCGTCCGCAATTTTCGGCTGCAAACGCTGGCGACTTCGTTCAGTACCTGGACACTGACGGTCGGCCGCCGAAGGAACAGCGCCTCCGCCCGATTCGCCTTGGTTTCGTCACCGGACAGCAGATAAAGCACGACATTGCTGTCGACGAACGATTTCGCCGACTCAATCCCGCTCATTCGCATCGTCCCGGCTGAACTTGAAATCGGCGGGCAGCTTGCCCCTGAAACGCCGCAACCGTTGCAGAAGTTCATCGGGCCTCGGCTTGCGGCTGACGGCAAAAACGCGCGGGCTATCGACGACGATTTCGATATCGTCCCCTTCGCGGAGCTCCAGGGCTTCGACCACGCTGGCGGGAAGGCGGACGGCCAGGCTATTGCCCCACTTTGCGACCTGCATACGTACCTCCTTGGATATACATTGACGATTGTATATCTTCCGTATCTTGCCTGCAAAGACGACGCATAACGCATGCATATCGGAAGCTGCCGCCAGTCGAATCGCGCGATAATCGCCCACTCCCGCGCGATCATCGCGCATGACGGCACCGCTCCCCGACGATGAAAAAGCCCGATCTCGACCGACGCGACTGGATTGCCGGCCTCGAAAAAGGCCTGATGCCTCCTGGAGGCATTCGACAGCCAGCATGCGCGCATGACGCCCACGCAGGCCGCCGCGCGCACCGGCCTCACGCGCACGGCCGCGCGACGCTACCTGCTGACGCTCGAATCGCTCGGCTACGTGTACACCGACGGCAAGCTGTACGGTCTGACGCCGCGCGTGCTGCGGGTCGGCTGGTCGTACTTCGATTCGGCGCGGCTGCCGCGCACGGTCCAGCCTTATCTGCAGCAACTGAGCGCGTCGCTGAACGAATCGGCTTACGTGAGCGTGCTCGACGGCTGGGAACTGGTGTTCATCGCGCGCAACGGCGTGTCGCGCGTGATGACGACCGGCTTCGTACTCGGCGCGCGCGTGCCGGCGCCGCTGACGTCGCCGGGCGTCGTGCTGCTCGCCCATCATCCGGATCGCGAGGCCGTGCGCGCGTGGCTCGACGACACCGAACTGCCGCCGTTCACGCCGCACACGATCACCAACAAGGCGCGCCTGCTCGAACAGGTCGACCACGCGCGCGACGCCGGTTTCGCGGCGATCGAGCAGCAATTGCAGGTCGGCGTGCGCGGGATCGCGGTGCCGCTGAAGAATCGTCACGGCGAAGTCGTCGCCGCGCTGAGCACGAACATGCCGATCGGCACGGAGACGACCGACGCTGCCGTGCGGCGCGTGCTACCGCACCTGCAGGAAGCCGCGCTCGCGATGCTGAACGTGCTGTAGAGCCCCCGGGCCCAGGGCGACGCCTGCTGCACCGCTACGCGACGGATAACACCGCTGCGCCGCAACCGGCGGTCCGCCGGCCGGGCCGGTTACCCTTCACCCGATCCGCCACCACCGAGGCAGCAGATCGCGCACTTCCCGCCGCCGATAACGATCGTCGATCAAATGCACGACGCCTTCGTCGTGCTCGGTGCGGATCACGCGCCCGGCCGCCTGCACGACCTTCTGCAGGCCCGGATACAGGTACATGTAGTCGTAGCCGTTGCCGAAGCGCGCGTCCATCGCGCGCCGCATCTGCTCGTTGACATCGTTGACCTGCGGCAACCCGAGCGTCGCGATGAATGCGCCGATCAGCCGTTCGCCGACCAGGTCCACGCCTTCCGAGAACGCGCCGCCCAGCACCGCGAAGCCGACACTGCGCCCGCCCGCGGCGAAGCGCGCGAGAAACGCATCGCGCTCGCTTTCCGCCATGCCGGGCGCCTGCGCCCACACCGGCACGTCCGGGTGGCGCGCTTGCATCAGCGCGACCACGCGCCCGAGGTAATCGAAGCTGCTCAGGAAACCGAGGTAGTTGCCGGGCCGAGCCGCAAATTGCGCGGCGATCAGGTCGGCGATCGGTTCGAGCGAACGGTCGCGGTCGCGCCAGCGCGTCGATACATGGCTCGCGACGCGCACCGTCAGTTGCTCGGCGCGGAACGGCCCGTCGACGTCGAGCCATCCGGTATCGCCGGGCAGCCCGAGCGTGTCTCGGTAGAAATGGAACGGGCTCAGCGTGCCCGAGAACAGCACGGTTGCACGCGCGGCTTCGTAGCGCGGCGCGAGAAAACCGGCCGGGATCACGTTGCGCACGCACAGCGTCGACTGGACGCGGCGCCGGCGGCCGGCCGACGCGACGCCGTCGAGCGCCGGCTGGCGCGGCATCGGTTCGCCCTGCAGCGTCGCGTCGAAGATCGATGCGCTGTCGAAGGCTTCGGCGAGCACGCCGAACTGGATCGCCTCGAAATGAAAACGCAGCAGCGCGTCGCCGTTCGCGCGCGGCGCGTCGGTCAGGTGTTCGCCGATCGCCGCGACGAGGTTCTGCACGGCCGATACGATCGGGCCCGGAATGTCCGGATACGCCGCATAGCGTTCGGCCTGCGCGCGATTGACCGCGCCCCATGCGCGGGCGAGCCGGTCGAACGCCTTGCGCAGTGCCGCGGGCGCGGCTTCGCGCGCGGCCGCGAACGCGAACGGGTCGAGCGACGCGCTGTACATCTTGCGCGCACGGTCGAGCAGGTTGTGCGCTTCGTCGACGAGCACGCCGACGCGCCACTGGTTCTGCTGCGCGAGCGTGTGCAGCATCGCGCTGCCGTCGTAGTAGTAGTTGTAGTCGCCGATCATCATGTCCGACCAGCGCGCGAGCTCCTGCGCGAGGTAGTACGGGCAGACGTCGTGCGCGAGCGCGGCCGCGCGCACGGTATCGCGATCGAGCAGCCCGGCGCCGATCGCGGCGTCGCGCGCGGCCGGCAGCCGGTCGTAGAAACCTTGCGCGAGCGGGCACGATTCGCCGTGGCACGCCTTGTCCGGATGCTCGCACGCCTTGTCGCGGGCAACCAGCTCCAGCACGCGCAGCGGCAGCGCGGGCGTGCCGGCGCCGAGCGTCGTCGCCGCTTCGAGCGCGAGCGCGCGTCCGGGCGTTTTCGCGGTGAGGAAGAACACATGGTCGAGTTCGCCCTCGCCGCACGCCTTCAGCAGCGGGAACACGGTGCCGAGCGTCTTGCCGATGCCGGTCGGCGCCTGCGCCATCAGGCAGCGCTCGTCGCGCGCAGCGCGATAGACGGCGACCGCCAGCTCGCGCTGGCCGCTGCGGAACTGCCCGTGCGGAAACGCGAGCGCGCGCAGCGCCGCATCGCGCGCCGCGCGATGGGCCGTCTCGCGCTCGGCCCAGCCGACGAAACATGCGCACTGCTCGGCAAAGAACGCTGCAAGCGTGCCGGCGTCCAGCGTTTCCGTCAGCACGGTCTCGCGCTCGGACACGATGTCGAAATACACGAGCGCGACGTCGATTTCCGCGAGGCCGCGCGCGTCGCACATCAGGTGCGCATAGACCTTCGCCTGCGCCCAGTGCAGCGCACGGTGGTTCGCCGGCATCGCGTCGAGGCTGCCGCGATAGGTCTTGATTTCCTCTAGGCGGTTCGCCACGGGGTCGTAGCCGTCCGCGCGACCGCGCACGGTGAGCGTGCCCCACGTGCCCGTCAGCGCGATCTCGGTTTCGTAGCGCGCGCCGCGGTTCGACGTGACCGCGCCGTGGCCGGCGATCCCTTCTAGCGCGGTCGGCGCGGGCGTGAAGCGCAGGTCGAGATCGCCGCGCCGCGCGGTGAACTCGCACATTGCCCGCACCGCGACGACGTAGCTCACGCGGACAGCCTCGCGGCTTCGGCGTGGGCAACATTGGCGCCGGCCCACTCGACATCGACGACGCGCACCGGAATGCCGTGCGCGACGCAATACGCGAGCCAGCGCGTCTGGTTGTCCTGCAGCCGGTCTCCGGGGCCCTTCACCTCGATCAGCTCGTAGCTGCGCTCGCCGGGCCAGAAGCGCACGAGATCGGGCAGCCCCGAGCGGTTGCTGCGGATATCCGCGAGCAGGCGCGCGAACCACAGCCGCAGGTGCTCGGGCGGCAGGCACGCGAGCGCCTCGTCGAGCAGTTCGTCAGTCAGCACGCCCCAGAACACGAACGGCGACTGCAGCCCTGCCTTCATTGCGTAATGCCGGCGGATCGTGTCGCGATACGCGCCCGAATCGAGCTGCGCGAAACAGGCGGCGAACGCGTCCGCGCGGCGCGCGGCGAAATCGGGTGCGTGCAGGTCGGCCGGGCCGCGCTGGAACGGGTGGAAGAATGCGCCGGGCACCGCCGCGAACACGGGCTCCCAGCACAGCAGCCCGAACAGCGAATTGATCAGCGTGTTTTCGACGTAATGAACCGGCGACGCCGGCTGCGCGAGATGGTCGCGCACCGCGAATTCGACGCTGACGAACGCATCGGGACGCGCCAGCACGAGCGTCTCGCGCGGCACGTCCGGCGCGGCGGCCGCGCGTTCGACGCGCTGGCCGACGCGGCGCTGCAGGCGCGGCAGCATGCGCTCGACGCGCTGGCGCTCCTCGTCGCTCTCGAAACCGCCGCGCGCATCGAGCGCCAGCGCGAGCGCGTCGTCGTCCCGCCCGCAGCGTTCGAGCACGCGGATGCGCCGATGGCGGCTGCCGGGCCATGCGCTGCGCGTGTAAGCATCGAGCGCGGCGGCCCAGTCGGCGCGGCGCTCGCAGGTTTGCCCGAGCGCGAACAGCAGCTTCGCGCGACGCGTCGCGAGCCACGGCTGCGCACAGCCCACCGCGTCGATCGCGCGCAGCAGGTCGTCGAACGGCAGATCGTCGGGCCACGCGTCGAGCGCGTCGCGGCACATCTGCAGCGCGAGATACGCGTCGACGTCGCCGCGCTGCTGGAACGCGCGCGACGACGGCGCGATCGGCACGCTTTCGTACTGGAACACGCCGAGATCGGCGAGCACGAATTCGCTCCAGTCCTGATGGAGATTGCCGAAGAACATCAGGCGCAGCCGGTCGCACAGCGCGCCGACCGTCACGCGCAGCACGCGGTCGCCGGCCTGCGTGCACCACGCGTCGAGCGGCTGCGCGGCGTCGTGCGCGGGCCGCAGCCGTTCGAGCCATTCGGGCTTGCGCTCGCCCGCATGCGCGGCGAGCGACGGGAAGATGCGCAGCAACTCGGCCTTGGTCGACAGCGCGAACAGCTCGTCGAGCGTCAGCGCGGGCGCCGGATCGACCCAGCCGAGCTCGGCGAGCGGCGCGGCCGCGTCGAGCGTGCAGCCGATTTCGTCGTACGCGAGCTTGCTTGCGCGAAAGTCGGACCCGTTGCGCATCAGCATGCGCACGAGCAGCGCGCGCGACGCCTGCGGCAGCGACGCGAAATCGCGAACGAACGCCCGCTCCTGATGGTCGAGCAGGTCGTCGTAACGCTCGCCGAGCCAGGCCAGCGCGCGTTCGAAATTGGTCAGGTAGTAAAACGCCGGGGGCGTCGGCGAAGCGGGCGTCACGGGAATCGATCACTGTACGTTTGTACAGGTCGGAATCATATCAAATGTGACGGGAATTGCCGCGTGCCGCTGCCCGGTCAAGACGCCGGGATCAAAACTGGTAATTCACCGACATGTCGAACACGCCGTTGGTCGACTGTTGCGTGATCGGGCTGCGCGCCGCACGGCCGACGAGCTGCTCGATGGCGCCGTCCATCGTCACGAACCAGTGCTTGTTCACGAACCAGACCATCGTCACGCCCACGCCGGCCGACTTGATCCCCGCGCCCGACGAATAGGCCGGCAGCCCCGAGCGCGCGGCGGCGCCCTGGCTCACGCCGAACCAGCTGTTCATGTAGCGCGAGTCGGCGAACGATACGGTCGGCCCCGCGAACCAGAAGAAGTTTTCGTTGCTGCCCGGCATCGGCATGTACGCGGAGAAATCGCCGGTCCAGCCGTTCGAGCCGCCAATGCTGCGCCGGACATCCGCGCGCAGCACGAGCGGGAATTCCTTCGAGATCACGTAATCGGCCGACAGCTTCATCACCGGCGCCGCGTTGATGTTGTCGAGGCCGTTCAGGTGGCCGAGATCGTCGGCCGAGCGGCGCCCGAGGTCATAACCGACCGACAGGCTCACGCGCCAGTTCGGCCCGCGCAGCACGTTCGCGCCCAGGCCCTCGCCGGTCGACAGGAAGAACAGGTCGCGATAGCGGATGTCGAGATTCGGGCCGCCCATCACGCGATAGCGGTCGGAGCCCGCATAGCGCGGCTGCAGCGTCATCGCGGCGCCGACGCTGACCTGCCAGGTCGAGATGGTCGGATCGAACAGTTTCTCGAGCGGCACGCCCGCCGAGTATTGCCACTCGCCGAGCGGCGAAGGTGTCTGGGCCGACGCTTCGCGGGCGCCGGCCGCGGCGAGCGCCGCGCATGCCGACAGGCCGGATACGAACCGGCGTGCGCCGGGTGACAGCAACGAGCGAGCGACAGTCATCAAGGTGGTCTCCGTCGGTTGCGCGAAACGAACCTGAGGGAAAGCGCATCGCAGCCTCTTCGGCTGCAGCGGCGGGCAGCCTGCGGCGCGAACGTAGCGTGCGCTGAATTAACGGACATCCTACGCGACGCGCGCGCAGACGCAAAGCGCCCGCTGCGCGCGGGCACTTTGCCTCGTTCCGGAGTGGATGGGCGAAGCGTTGCGTGATCAGAAACGCTCGACGTGATAGTCGCCGGCCAGCGCGGCCGGGCTGCGCGTCGACATCATCCGCGAGAAGCCGTCCGCGAGCCGCCCGAGCGCGAGCTGCTTCTGGCTGGCGTCCCAGTGCGTGTAGGTGTCGTACGCGGCATCGTCGAACGATACGGTGACGGCGACCGGGTGGCCGCTGGCGCGAAAGCCGATATGCAGCACGCCGCCCGGCAACTCCTCGATGTGATAACGCAACGAGCGCGATTCGAAATAGCGGCCCAGCACCTGAGCGATCGCGCGCTTGTCTGGCGATAGCACGTGAATGTCCATGAGGGTCCTCCTTTCAGTGGTCGTGCGGCCGGTTGCGGCACACCGCGCCCGCCCGGCATCCGTATCGGCGGCGGGTGCGACGGCGGATCGCCGTGCGGCAGCCCGTCGGGCACGGGCGGATCGACGGGATCGTCGTGCCCGGGCGGCGTCGGATCGGGGCCGACGTCGGGTGTCGGTTCGGGGCGGTGCAGCGTGAATGGCGTCTTCATATCACTCGGGCGCGACGGCGCGCATCTCGATGGCGCTGCGGCGGCGCGCAAGCGGCGTGCCCGCTCCCGCGCCGTGCACGTTGCACGATCCGTCGCAGGCTGCCGTGCGGTCAGTCGTCGTAGGCCGCCATCACCAGCCACATCGTGCGCCCTTCCGCGACCAGCCGTACCGCGAGCGCGAACGGATCGGACGGCGCGCATTGCGCGACGAGCGCCCGCTGCGCGCGTTCGGGACCGTCGTAGACGATGGCGTTCAGTTCGCGCACCTCGTCCTTGCCGGCGAACACGCGCCGTTCGGGCCGATAGAACAGCGACTCGCGCTTCCACGCGTCGAACCGCTCGCGCACGTGGCCGAAATCGCCGCCGCATACGTTCGCGTCGTAACGTATCCTTTTCTTGGATGCATTCATCACGATGTCCTCTCGTCCACGCCGACGGCGCGCGGGTCATGCCCGATGCACCGGCCGGCTTCCCCGGCGTGCAAGCACCGTGCCGCCGATGCCGCGCAGGCACGGCGCTTGCGCCTGCATCGATGACCAAGGAGGTTCGACCATGAACGTTCACGCCCCCGGCCGCCGCGACGCCGTGTCACCGGCTGCCGGCCTGCTCCGGCTCGCCACGTCCCGCCCGCCGTCCGAAGACAAGAAGACGGAGGAGCGCATCGACGAAGGGCTCGAGGAGACGTTCCCGGCCAGCGACCCGCCCGCCGTCGGCGGTGCGACGCGTATCGACCCCGTCAAGCCGTCCGGCGAGCACAAACGTCGCGCGCCGCACGTCCCTTCCCCGCCCCGCGATCACGGCTGACGGCGGCACCCGGCTCGCGATGCGCTGCGGCACATCGGCGGGCCGGCGAAATCCGGAGTGATCTGATGAAAATCCTTGAACGCCGATGGCGTGAAATCCGCGGTGCCGCCGGCGTCGCGACGCTGGCGGCGATCGAAAGCGCCGTGGTGCTCGCG
Organism: Burkholderia sp. BE17; assembly: GCF_009362305.1. Classification (NCBI taxonomy): domain Bacteria; kingdom Pseudomonadati; phylum Pseudomonadota; class Betaproteobacteria; order Burkholderiales; family Burkholderiaceae; genus Burkholderia; species Burkholderia sp. BE17. Next base: position 124,949 of record NZ_WHNU01000012.1, on the reverse strand, counting down.
ATCGTCGCGATGACCGGCATCGGCCACTGACCTCTCTTGCCGCCCGCTCGCTATTGCCTGCGTGGAAGATGTACAAGCGGGCTGGCAAATTTCTCCGTCGCCCGGCCGACGAGGGCCGGCGTGCGCGACGCGCGCGCGGCACGGCATCTGCTCAGGAATCGACTCGCTCACGAAGGAGGCTTCATGTATCGCGTCAACGAGATCATGTCGCGCGACGTGGTGTGCGTCGCGCCGACCGACACGATTCGCCATGCGGCCGAATTGATGCGGCGCTTCGATATCGGCGTGCTGCCGGTTTGCGACGGCACCGAACTCGTCGCGATCGTGACCGACCGCGACCTCGCGGTGCGGGCGCTGTCACATGGCCATTCGTCCGATACGCCCGTGCAGGCGGTCGCATCCGCCCCCGTTCAGTGGTGCGTCGAGGACGACGGCGTCGGGGACGTCCAGCAGCGGATGGCCGACGTGCAGTTGCATCGAATGCCGGTGCTCGACAGCAGCCTGCGGCTCGTCGGCATCGTGTCGCTCGGCGACATCGCGACGCGCGCGGGTGGCCCGGAGCGCGACGAGCTCGCCAATACGCTCGAGGACGTATCGCTGCCGCGTCGGCGCTGACACACGCGCCCCCGCGTTCCGCGCGGCCCGCTGCGGGGGTGCGATGCGCACACGCACGCGATTCGCGCGTGCGCCGGGTTGCCGTTTCGACCAGGAGGTTTTCGATGACAACGGACAAACCGTCGCGCGACGCCGCGCGCATTGTCGGCGCCGGCCGCCGCCCGCACGCAGGCGGCCCGGGGCCCGACGTGATGGCCGCCCGCACGCTAGAAGGCGATCGCGTGCTGACGATGGACGGCGACGACATCGGCAAGATCACCGACATCATGCTCGACGTGCGGTCCGGTCGGATCGCGTATGCGGTCGTCGCGTCGCGCGGCGTACGCGGGAGCGGGAACGGCGACAAGCTGCTCGCGGTGCCGTGGAACGCGCTGATACTCGACGTCGAGTGCAAATGCTTCGTGCTGCCCGTTGCCGCCGAACGGGTGCGCGAAGCACCCGGCTTCGACCACGACCGCTGGCCGGCAATGGCCGACCCGAACTGGGCCGAGGCACTGCATGCGTACTACGACAGTGCGCCGTACTGGCTGATCGAGGAAGGCGAAACGGCGCTCGACTCGCCGCCGTACGAGGCGTCGCCGGGCGGCCCCGAAGACGACGGCCGGCGCAAGCGTTGAAATCGGCCGGCTGCAACGCGATTCAGTGCGCGGCCGCCACCGTCTGCGCGAGTTGCCGCGCGGCGGCCAGATGCGCTCTCAGCGCCGGCAGCGCGCGGGCCGCGAATGCGCGAAGTTGCGGGTCGCGGCCGTTGCGCGCCTCGGCTTCGTAGAGCCGGATCGCCGCCTCGTGCGCGCGCGGGCCCGCCAGCGCGACATAGGCCGTATCGAACGCGTGGCCATCCTTCGCTCGCAATGCCGTCACCGCGGGATCGACAAGCATCCGCGTCTGGACCGGTACGCCCTTTTGCGCGCCAAGCTGCCGCAACTCGCCGGCGATGCGCGCGTGATCGTCGACGATCCGTCGCGCGAATGCCTTCACGTCCGGGTTCGACGAGCGGTCGAGCGCGAGCTGGCTGGCCTGTCGTTCGACCTTGCCGAGCATCGCGGCCTTGTCGACGAACTCGGCATCGATGCCGGTCGGCCGCTGCGTCATGGCGGCCTCGTCGGCGGTCGGGCCGGGGTTGACGACGCCCGGCGCGACCTGCACCGACGAAGCAGGCGGCGCCTGCGCATGCGAGAGCGCGAACGCCAGTGCGCCGGTGGCAGCGGCCAGCGCGCATGCCGCCGGCCGGCGTTCGTCCCGGTTCATCCGATTCGTGTTCATCCGGGGACCTCCGTATGCGAGACGGAGCGGGCCGGCCCGCGCGGTTTTCCGTCACTCGGGACGTTCGACCGATGTAAAGGAATCGGTCCATGCGCCTTTGCTCCACGTACCCGCTGTGTCCGCTGCTACCGATCGCGCGCTTTCCCGTTGCGTGAATCGTCCGGCGCGACGTCGACGATCACGCTCGCCAGCGTCGGCATGTCGACCGGCTTGCACAGATACGCATCGAAGCCGGCGGCCAGCACGCGGCGGCGGTCGGCGTTGCCGGCGTGCGCGGTGACCGCGACGACCGGCAAGTGTCCGCCGCCGCCCGGCAAATGCCGAATGTGATCGAGCAGCCAGAAGCCGTCGCCGTCGGGCATCGCGAGATCCGACAGCACGACGCTCGGCGGATGCCGTTCCACTGCGTCGAGTGCATCGTGCCCCGACTGTGCGGTCGATACCTGCGCGCCCAGCGTTTCGAGTGCCGCGGCGAGGCTGGCGCGCGACGTCGCGTCGTCGTCGACGACGAGCACGCGCCGGCCGTCGAGCACGACCGCAGCCGGCCCGCCCGTCGCGCGCGCCGGTTGTCCGGCCGGATCGTCGTCGTCCCAGCCGGCCGGCAACGTGACCGTCACGGTCGTCCCGCGTCCGGCGCCCGCACTCGTTGCGACGACGTCGCCGCCGTGCAGTTGCGCGATGTCGCGCACGATCGACAGGCCGAGCCCGAGGCCGCGTTTCGGTGTCGCGAACGCGCCTTCGGGCCGGTTGAACGTCTCGAACAGGTGCGGCAGGTATTCCGCCGCAATGCCTTGCCCCGTATCGGCGACCGACAGCCGCACGCGCTCGCCCGCGCGCGTCAGCGACACGGTGATGCGCCCGCCCGGCGGCGTGAACTTGATCGCGTTGGACAGCAGGTTCGACAGGATCTGGCGCACGCGCTCGCCGTCCGCCGGAATCACGCAGGTCGGCATCGAATACTCGGTCGACAGCGCGAGCCCGCTCGCCTGTGCCGTCGCGTCGAGTTCGCGCACGGCGTCGCGCACGATCCGCACGAGATCGACCGGCACGTGTTCGAGGCGCAGCCGGCCTGTCGCGAGCGACGATGCGTCGATCAGGTCGCCGACCATGTGCGACAGCGATCGCGCGCTGCGATCGATCGCGTCGATCGCCTGTTGCGCGAAGCCCGGCCCGTCGACGTTGCGCAGCACCTCGACCCAGCCGTAGATCACGTTCACCGGCGTGCGCAGTTCGTGCGACACCGTAGCCAGCAACTCGTCCTTCAGCCGGTTCGACGAGTCGGCCTGCGCCCGCGCGTCGCGCGCGCCGCGCAGCGAACGCAGGTCGCGCTGCTCGCCGCGGCGGCGTTCGCGCGCTTCGCGCAGCGTCATCGACAGGCCCGTGCAGTTGCCCTGCGCGTCGACGATCGGCGACGCGGCGAACGTCGCACGAAAGCGGCCGCCGTCGCGACGCACGCACAGCACGTCGAGCGGCCCGACCGGCGCATGCAGGTTCGCGAACGATGCGGGCACCGGATGCAGCCGCAACCAGCGCGGCGCGATCATCGAAACGACGTCGCGCCCGGTTGCCTGTGCCGCGTCGATCCCGAAGATCCGCCACGCGGCCGGATTCCAGCTCGTGATCCGCCGCGCGGCGTCGACCCCGACGATCGCATCGGGCGACGCGTCGACCACACGGCGCAGCTGGCCGTCGTCAGGCGCGCGCGCGGCGGGTGCGGGCTCGCGGTGCGGCGAACGCGCGTCGCCGTTGCCGTCGTCATCGATTTCGCGCAGACGATCGATTTCGCGCAGACGATCGTTCGCGAGCAATGGCTTCACGGCCATCACGAGCACGCACTCGACGAAACCGATCGCGACAAACATGCCGGCCTGCGTGAGCAACGTGGCCAGCGGCGCATCGCGCCACCACAGCGTGCCCATTGCAGCCACGCTCGCGGCGATCGCCGCCAGGCCGCCGCCGAACGACGTCAGCCACGCGGCAGCCGCAACGGCCGCATAGAAAGGCAGCGGCGCAAATGGCGCGTGCTCGCCGACGACGCGAATCGCCCACGCCTGCAGCGCGGACGCCAGCCCGACGGCCAGCACGACCCATGCACCCTGCCGTAGCACCTCACGGATCAGGGTCCTCATTGCATCCTTGCATCGCGCCGGCTTCCGTCGCGCGGCATCGTGCCGCTTGTCGGCCATCCGGGATGCGGTCGAGTGTGCCGGGCGAGCATGGTGATGTCAGCAAGCGACATACCCGATGCGGGCCTGGAACGGTGTTCGGACACAGGATGATGGGACGGGGCGTCGTGCCGTCTGCCTGTTCGGTCGCGGCCGGTCCGGTACCAGTCGAGGTCGCGGTGGGCCCGGGCTGAATACGATCGCGACCGGTTTTTTCATCGGGTTTCTGTAAAAAAGCAGCGGTGCGACCCTGGATGGCGCAATCGCTCCCTACTTGCGGAAAGACCGATGGACGATGCCTTCCGCCCGCGCCGCGCACATTGGAAATTCCTATTCAGCGGCACCTTCGCGGCCGTTTCGCTGTCCATGATAAATATTGCAATGAACGGAACGCGCGATGCCGATTTTCAAAACGGCCCGCCAACGCAGATGGGTGAAACCGCAAACCGGCTGAAGCAGCGCGCAGACGGTCGCCGGCTGTCCGGCCGGTCGTCCGCGATGCGCACGCTGCTCGGCCGCATCGAGAAAATCGCACCGACCCGCGCGAGCGTGATGATTGCCGGCGAAAGCGGGGTCGGCAAGGATATCGTCGCGCGCCGGCTGCACGATCTCAGTGCGCGGCGGGACGGCCCGTTCGTGCCCGTAAACTGCGGCGCGATTCCACCCGATATCGCCGAGTCGCAGCTGTTCGGGCACGAGAAAGGCAGTTTCACCGGCGCGATCGCGCAGCGGGAAGGTTTTTTCGAAGCCGCGCGCGGCGGCACGCTGCTGCTCGACGAGATCGCGGAAATGCCCGCTGCGCTGCAGGTGAAGCTGCTGCGGGCCATCGAATCGAACGCGATCGTGCGGGTGGGCGGCACCGAGCCGATTCCGCTCGACGTGCGCATCGTATCGGCCACCCGCCACAATCCGGCCGACGCCGTGCGCGACGGCCGGCTGCGCGAGGACCTGTTCTACCGCCTCGCCGCGTTCGCGCTGTACGTGCCGCCGCTGCGCCAGCGCGACGGCGACATCGAGGCGATCGCGCGGGAATTCGTCGATACGCTGAACGCGCGGCACCGCTTGCACAAGCGGCTGACCGACGCGGCGATCGCGGCGCTGCGCGCATATTCGTGGCCCGGCAACGTGCGCGAGCTGCACAACACGATCGAGCGCGCGTACATCCTGGCGGACGACGGCATCGACGTCGCGCTGCCGAAGCAGCCGATGCCGCCGGACCGCACGTCGGAGAACGCGATGGCGCTGCCGCTCGGCGCGACGCTGCACCATGCGCAGCAGCGCTTCATCGCGGCGACGCTGCGTCATTTCGACGGCAACAAGCCGCGCGCGGCGAAAGCGCTCGGGATCAGCCTGAAGACGCTCTACAACCGGCTCGCGCTGATGCGCGACCGAGGCTGCTCCTGAGCGGCGTGGCCGCGCCTCCGGCGGGCCGCGTCACGAAACCTTGAACTGCCCGACCGTCGTCGCCAGTGCGTTCGCCTGCGACTGCAGCGCGGTTGCCGCCGCCGTCGACTGTTCGACGAGCGCCGCGTTCTGCTGCACCATTTCGTCGAGTTGCGTGACCGCGCGATTCACTTCCTGGATGCCGCGCGTCTGCTCGTTCGCCGCATGCGTGATCTCGGAAATGATCGTCGTCACGTTCGACACGTTGGACACGATCTCGCGCATCGTGTCACCGGCCTGGCGCACCTGCCCGGACCCTGCCGACACGCTTGCGACCGTCGATTCGACCAGCACCTTCACTTCGCGCGCGGCCTGTGCGCTGCGTTGCGCGAGGCTGCGCACTTCCTGCGCGACGACCGCAAAGCCGCGGCCCTGCTCGCCCGCGCGCGCCGCTTCGACGGCCGCATTCAGCGCGAGGATGTTGGTCTGGAACGCGATCCCGTCGATCACGCCGATGATGTCGCCGATCCGGCCCGACGCTTCCTCGATCTTCCCCATCGTCGCGACGACGTCCGACACGACCACGCCGCCGTGCGACGCGATCCGCGACGCGGCCGCCGCGCGTTCGTCGGCCTGGCCGGCCGCCGCCGCCGACTGGCCGACGGTGGCCGTGATTTCCTCCATCGAAGCGGCCGTTTCCTCGAGGCTCGCCGCCGCCGATTCGGTGCGCGACGACAGGTCCTGGTTGCCCGCCGCGATTTCGTTCGCAGCCGTGCGCACCGATTCGCTCGCGTCGCGGATCTGGCGCATCACGTCGTTCAGCTTGTCGACGAAACTGTTGAACGAGCGCGCGATGTCGGCGACTTCGTCTCGGCCGTCGGCCGGCAGGCGCCGCGTCAGGTCGCCCGCACCCGAGCCGATCGCGGCCATTGCCTGGCGCACCTGCGACAGGCGGCGGAACGCGGTCGCGGTGATCGCGCCGATGATCAGCGACGCGACGCCGACGATCACGACCAGCGTGATCAGCGATGCGGTCAGCAGCGAGCGCATCCCGGCCGTCGCCTCGGTCTTGTCGAGCAGCACCAGCGCGTACCAGTCGGTGCCCGGCACGGGCCGCGCGCGCACCAGCTTCGCATCGCCGCCGACACTGACCTCGACGGGCGCGGTCGCGGCCGCGACCGACGCGGCGCTCGTCGCACCGAACTCGGGCGACACGTCGGCGACCGGCTTCAGCGTGAGCTTCGGGTCCGGGTGCGCGACGACGTGGCCGCTGCTGTCGATCAACATCCCGAAGCTCGCGGGTGTCGGGTGGATCGACTTCACGTTCGCGATCACGCTGTCCATGGCGACGTCCGCGGCGACGACGCCCTTCAGCGCGCCGTCGCGCAGGATCGGCACCGCGAACGTGACGACCAGGTTGCCGGTGCCGGCGTCGACGTAAGGCGGCGTGACGACCGGCTTGCCGGCCTGCGCGGCCTGCTTGTACCACGGGCGGCCGGTCGGATCGTAGTCGGGCGGGATGCCGGTCGGGTCGGAGAAGCGGAACGTCTTGTCGGCGTAGCCCGCGTAGACGTTCGTGAAGCCGCCGGCCGCGGCCATCTGCTTGAACACCGGCAGCGGATCGGGCGCCAGCGCGGCATCCTGCAGCGACGCGATCATCCGGCTCCGGGTGGCGACCCAGTCGGCGATCCCGACCACGTGGCCGTTCGCGACTGAGGTCAGGTTGCGGTCGATCGCGTCGTCGTTGTACGAGCGTGCGATGAAGTAGTTGATCAGCGTGGTGGCGACGAGCGCGAATACGACAATGGCGACGCACGCGGCAAGGATGCGGGCGCGGATGGACGAGAACATGGCAACGACTCGGTAAGGGAAAGCGAACGCCCGGTGGACGAATTCACCGGGGTAAACGGCAAACGCGCCGCTTACTTGAGGCCGTTGTGACAATTCAGCGAAAAACGCCGCCGGCTGTCAGCGGATCGTCAGGATTGTCGTGCCGGTCAGGCGCCTCGCGCCCCGAGCGCAGGTCGCCGGGCGCGCCGACGGCGCCGACGGCTTCGTAAGAGGAAATCACCGGGCGTTTCGGGTTGGCCAGCTCGCCGTCGACCGCATGCGTGGAGGGCGAGCGGGGGGCGAGCGGGATTTGGCCGCGGCCCGGCGACGGATCGGGCGACGCCTGCGGCGTCAGCCGCGGCGAGCGCACGTCATAGACGGTGGCTCGGGCGCGGATCGGATTCCGTGGTCGGCGTATCGGCCCGCGTGTCGCTGTCGAAATCGTCCTGCTGGCGCATCCGTTCACGCAGGTGCCGGATCGCGAACACGTGGATGTAGTCGTGCACGCGCGCGCCGGACGACAACACGCGTACTTCGTCGTCGAGCATCGCGCGCAACTGGTCCGCGCCGATCGCACGCCGTTCGGCGGCTTCCTTGAGTGAATCGAGCAAATTGTCCTTGGACATCGACGAACTCCTGACGATCGAGGAACGAAAAGATGACGATACTGGAAGCTTAAAGACTGGATGGCCGCGCGGCGTGCGATGCGCCGGAGCATATTTGCGCGCGATCAACGGCACGTTGCGTGCCGCCGCGCCGATCCGTCTCCGGACCGGCCGCGCATGGTTCGCGGCGCAAACCGCCCGCGAACGCAACTGGAATTCCTGCCGCGCCACCCCCGGGCGCGGCACCGGCGACGGGCCGACGATGGAACGCCGCGCGAAGCCGATGCAGTTTGGGGAACTTAGACCGGCCGAAATCATGCGTCAAGCGATGCCCTTCGAGCGCTGTCCATTCGTCGGAACGAATGCGCCGGATTGTCGCGGATACCGCCGATCCGCCGCCACGCGTGTCAGCGGATTCCGATACGCGCGCGCAATGCCTGACAGCGACTTCAGCGCGCGCCGCTTGGCAGCGCGTCATCGCCACCCGATACTGATGGCATGGACGAAGCGTTCATACCGGGTCATCGCCCAGCCGGCCATCGAGCCGGCATGCGGGGTCCGGCGCAGGAGACCAACCATGAAACATCGCAACTTTCCGGGCCGGGCCGGCCAGCGGCACGCGTCGGGCAACACGCGCGCCCTGCCCGCCCGGGCCGTGTCGGCCGGCAACCGTCCGTCCGACGACCTCGACACCTTGCTCGCGCTCGCACGCGAAGCCGGCCTGCTCGTCACGCTCGACGGGCAGATCGGCCGCGAAAAGTACCAGAGCGTCGCGGGGTCGGTACTCGCGCTGCAACGGTTCGCCGCGGCACTCTGCGCGCGGGCCGCACCCGACGCGCCGGCCGTTTCGGAGCCACGCCGCAAGGCACGCCCCGGCTGGCCGCATGCGAACCGGCTGCGCAACCGCACGTGCAGCGCGTGCGCGCCGCTGCATGTCGTGTGCCAACGCCCGCGTGTACGTCGCAGCGCCGGCCGCCGGCATAATCTGCGGTCGATTCTTCGCAGCCTCTGAACGGGCACGCGACGCGGCTGCGCGCGACAGAAATTTCCGCAAGGCCGGCAGCGTGCCGCGCATGTGCGGCGATGCCGTGCATGTCGCAACCATCCGCCAACCCGCATCGGCGCGACCGCGCGCCATGACGTGCGATGACATACCGTGCCACACGGCAGCATTCACGACGATACCTGCGAGGAAAAGAAATCAGACGGGGCCAGCAACGCGGAAAGCGGACGGGGTGACTCGCACCCCGCCCGTCCTCCAAGGCAGCCGTCGGCTGCCTACCCTCGTGCCAGAGAGTTCCTGGTCGGATGACGCGCCATGCAACGCATGGCGCGGCTCACGAAAACGATGCGACGGCGGCCAACGTGCAGCCGATCGATGCTCGCGTTCATGCACGATTGTCGTCGTGCACGAACGACAGACCGGCCACGCTGCCGGCGTCTTCCGTCAGTGTCTCACGCAATGCGCATGCCGTTTATGACGCAGGTCAATCCAGGCCCGCTTCGTACGCGACACCGCGCCTTCACTCCGCGCGATTCACTCCGCGCCACGCACGAGCAAGACAGGCACTTGCGCGAGGTGCGCAATGCGGCGCGCGACGCTGCCGATCAGCCAGGCGGCGATGCCGCGCCGGCCATGCGTGCCGACCACCAGCAATTCCGCACGCCAGTGCACGGCGTCGCGCATCAGCGCATGGGCCACGTCGTCGCTGGTCGGACGCGTTTCGACGATACCGCGCTTGGTCGGGTTACCGGTCGCATGGAACAGCGGACCGATCTTCGCGAGCGCATCCTCTCCCTCCGCGCGGTACGCATCCTCGAGCGCGCGCACCGGCACGATATCGGTCAGACGAACCGCGCGATCGATCACGTACGCCGCATACAGCAACGTCGTCGGCGCCGCGAAGCCGAGCCCGACGCGCACCGCGTGCAGCGACGGCTCGCTGCCGTCGACCGCGAACATCAGCCGCTGCAGCGTGCCGTCCGACGGGCGCTCGTAGCCGGCCGGCACGATCAGCAGCGCGCAGCGTGCGCGTGTCGTCAGCGTGTCCGACATCGCGCCCTCGACGAGCCGCAGCAGCCCGTGGTGCGGATTCGCGCCGACCACCAGCACGTCCGCGCGCCACGCCAACGTGTCGTTTACCAGCGCATCGGCGACCGTGCCGCCCGTGACCGACGTATCGACGACGACCTGCTCGACCTCGATGCCGCTGTCGTCGAACAGCGCCGCGATTCGCGCGTTGGTGGCTTGCGCCTCGCGGATCATGTCCTCGCGCGCCGACGTCAGCAGCGCGTCGATGCGCGGGATGTCGGGCAATACGAGGCGCGGGTTGTCGATTGCGCAGACGATGCGCAACCGCATGCCGGGGCGCAGCAGCGTGCGCGCGTAGCGCGCGGCGGACTGCGATTCGGGCGTCGGATCGACGGCCAGCGCGATTCGCGCGAGCGTCGGGATGGATTGGTCAGGCTGCATGGCGAAGGCCTCCGTGGGTGCGCGTCGTCGCGCAGCGACGACGGGAGCTTCGCGTGGAAGCGGCGCGCGGCGGCCGGATGGCCGGCACGGTCGCGGGGATCGGCGGGTGGTCACGCGAAGCGCGGACAAGCAATCCGTTCAGCATAGAACGTCCGGCCCGCGCGCGTATGATCGCGATCAACGCACGCGCGGGCTTATCCGTGTTGCTTACGACTTCGTCGGCACCGATGCCGCCGGACGATTCGCGTAGAACAGCGCATACGCGATGCCGAGCAGCGCGATCCACGCCGGCCCGATCACGAGCGCGACGCGCGTGTCGGGCGTGAACGCCATCAGCACGACGACCAGCGCGAGAAACCCGAGCGCGACGTACGAACCGAGCGGATAGAACGGTACGCGGATCGGCAGGCGCGCGATCTTGTCGGCCGACAGCGTGCGACGAAAGCGCATCTGCGCGATCAGGATCACACACCACGTCCAGATCGCGCCGAACGTCGACACCGACGTGAGCCACGTGAACACGTGTTGCGGCGCGAGATAGTTGAGCAGCACGCCGATCAGCAGCAGCGCGACCGACACGATCACGCCATACACCGGCACGCCGTTGCGGTTCACGCGGCCGAGCTTGCTCGGCGCCTGGCCCTGCTGCGCGAGGTTGTAGAGCATCCGGGCGGTGCTGAACAGGCCGCTGTTGCACGACGACAGCGCCGCGGTCAGCACGACGAAGTTGATGATGCCGGCGGCGGCCGGAATGCCGAGCCGCGAGAACGTCATCACGAACGGGCTGCCCTGCGTGCCGATCTGGTCCCACGGATACAGCGACATGATCACGAACAGCGCGCCGATGTAGAAAATCAGCACGCGCCAGAACACCGAATTCACGGCCTTCGTCAGCGATTTCTCCGGGTTGCGCGCCTCGCCGGCCGTGAGGCCGAGCATCTCGACGCCGAGATACGCGAACATCACGATCGGCAGCGCGCCGATCACGCCGCCGATGCCGTTCGGCATGAAGCCGCCGTGCGCCCACAGGTTCGAGATGCCGGTCGCGACACCGCCGTTGCCGATGCCGAACGCGATCATCAGCCCGCCGCCGATGATCATCAGCACGATCGTGACGATCTTGATCAGCGCGAACCAGAACTCGAATTCGCCGTACAGCTTGACTGCGATGAAATTCACCGAGCCCATCGCCATGAGCGCCGCGAGCGCCCAGATCCAGTTCGGCACGCCGGGGAACCACATGTGCATGTAGACGCCGACCGCCGTGATTTCCGCCATGCAGGTGACGATCCACACGAACCAGTAAGTCCAGCCGGTCAGGTAGCCGGCGAGCGGGCCGAGGTAGTCGCGCGCGTAGCGGCTGAACGCGCCGGCGACCGGATTGGTGATCGCCATCTCGCCGAGCGCGCGCATGATCAGGAAGATCGCGATGCCACCCAGCAGGTAGGTCAGCAGGATGGCCGGGCCGGCCGTGCGGATCGCGCTGGCCGAGCCGAGGAACAGGCCGACGCCGATCGTCGCGCCGAGCGCCATCAGGTTGATGTGCCGTTCTTCGAGCCCGCGGTGCAACTGGTCTTCCGGTTGTTTCAAGTCCGTCTCCTGGCAGCCGGGAGCGGCCGCCGTCATTGTGTCGATGTCAATGCGCGACCGTTCATGCCGATATAGGCAGCCGAAAACGAAATAATCCCCGCCGTTGATTTCCGAATGAGAAACGACACGGATACTGCGTCAATCCGATGGGAATCGCCGCGGATTATCCGCATATTCCGGAGAAATCCGGAAAACGGATCGGGCCTCTTTCACGGAATACGCCCGTGCGGCCCGTGCGGCCCGTGCGACGCGGCTGAGCGCGTGACGAGCGGCAACGGGATCAATCGCTTTCGGCGCGAACGAACGCGCGTCGAATGTGCGCGATCACGCGCACGCAATATGCAGGCGGGATTATATGGATACTTGGAGGTTTCACGCCAGCCGATTTTCACAAAATCGCAATGCGTGAAACCGGTAGCGATATTCGAATGCGCGCGGTGCCGCGCGCGCATCTATTTTGACAACGTCGCGCGCACCGTATATTCGCCTTCGAGCGCGCCGTGTTCCGGACGCACGAAATAGCGCGACGAATCGAGATCGGCCGGCAGCGGCTCGACCGGATAGCCGTGCTTCTCCCACGCATCGAGGCCGCCCTTCAGCGCCCGGATGTTGTGGATCATCTTCTTGCGCTGCATCTTCGCAATCAGGCGCTTCGCGGTTGCTTCGTTCGGGCACACGCAATAGACGACGATCGGCCGTTTCAGCATTTCCGGGTCGAGCAGGTCCGGCGAATCGAGATCGACCGGCACCGCGCCGGCGATCCGGTACGGCTCGCGTTCGCGGATCGCGCGCGGCCGCGCATCGAAGATCAGCGGCGGTTCGTCCGACGTCATCATCTCGACGAGCTGCGGCGGCGAGATGCGCACCTGCGCGAGATAGCGGCGGAACTGCACGCGGCGCACCCAGCGGTACAGCAGGAACGTGATGAAGATCGCGAGGAACGCGTCGAGGATCGTGCCGCCGCTCGCGCGCACCCACAGCACGAACTGGACGATCTGATCGTGAATGGCCGCGCCGCCGACCAGCCAGAACGCGGCCCACAGCGATGCGCCGGCCAGATCCCAGAACAGGAACACGCCGACGCCGATCGCGGTCGTGCCGAGCAGCGGCGCCGACACGAGGCCGAGGCCCGGCAGGAACTTGGACAGCACGAGCAGCGGCGCGCCGTATCGTTCGAATACGTTACGCGCGAAGCGCAGCGTCGTGTCGAGCGACAGCGAGAAGCGCACCAGGCCGTTCAGCAGGCGCCGGCCGCGCGTGCGGCCCATGAAGAACCACAGCGAATCGGCAAGCATCGTCGCGCCGATCGCCGCCGCGAACATGCTTGCCCAGGACGCCTGCCCCATTGCCGCCATCGTGCCGCCGAGAATCAGCATCGGCACGGCCGGCACCGGCACGCCGAGTTGCGTGATCAACACGCTCGCGAATACGGCCCACGGGCCGAGCGACGATGGAATTGCAACGGGAAAGTGCCACACGGCGGCGCTCCTGGAAGACATGCGGGCCGCGCGACGGGGGCCGTCGGTCCGGCTGTGCAACGGCCGCCGCGGCACGTCCGCAGCAGGCCTTGCGCATCACGGGCATTCTAAACGGGTTTGACCGGGATCGTGCGGAACACACGCCGTCGGCGCGGGCTTCGGGGCCGACGGTTGCACCGCTTGCGGCGATCACGCGGCCGGGCGCTGCGCGAGCCTTGCAACGTGCTCCGCGTAGTCGGGAAACGCGGCAGCCAGCATGGCCGCGTCGGCCAGCTCGAATTCCGCGAACTCGAACCCCGGCGCAACCGTGCAGCCGACGAGCGCGACGTGCTCCGGCGACGCGCAGCGCGCGCCGAACCAGCGCCCGGCCGGCACGACCGCCTGGAACACGGTGCCCGGATGCGTGAGCGGGTTGCCGAGCCGGTGAATCGTCAGCCCGTCGCGCTCGTCGAGCACCCACACCTCGAGCGGATCGCCCGCGTAGAAATGCCAGACCTCGTCGGAACGGATCCGGTGCCACGACGAATAGGCGCCGTCGCACAGCAGGTAGTAGATCGCGGTCGATGCGGCGCGCGGCGCGCCGTCGGCCGGGCGCACGACCGAATCGGTCGCGCGGTAGGTTTCGCGGAAATAGCCGCCCTCGGGGTGCGGCTGCAGGTTGAACTGGCGAATCAGGTCGGTGGCGGAAATCGGCATGGCGGATGACGTCGGCAAGGTGAGAAACCGGCATCCGGCGTACGGCCCGGTTGGTCGCGGATGCGACCGGGTGCCGCCGGATGCCGCTGCGTCGATCGCCGCGGCCATACGCGCGGCGAGGAAGCGGACACGGTCGATGCTGCCAGAACTGCGTGTCGGGATGCAACCGCGGGCACGCAATAGCGCACATGCGCTCGCGCATCCGGTGCGCCCTCGACCGTTCGGCGCATGCGTCGAACGCGACAGGCGCACCCGCGCGCGCTGCGCCGATCAGCGCGTCGCGCGTTCCGTCAGGCGGACATCCGGCAAAGGCGCCCGCCCGCAACCGCCCATGCGTCAGCAACGCACCGCGTGCATCACGCGGCCGTCGGCGCGCCGGGCTCGCTGTGCCGCACCAGCAGCACGGGCCGGTCGGCCGCGCGCAGCAGCGATTCCGCGACGCTGCCGAGCAGCAGCCGGCGCAGCCCGTGCCGCCCGCTCGTGCCCATCACGATCAGGTCGGCGTCGGCTTCGGCCGCCGTACGCATCAGCACCGTGGCGACATCCTCGCCGTACGCGTCGAGCGCGCGCACGGTGCCCGGCACGTGCTGCTGCGCGAGCTCCGCTTTCGCATCGTCGAGCACCGGCGTCGCGGCAGCGGTGGCGGCCGCATCGCCGTCGTGCTCGGCCGCGAAGCCCGCATCGACGTCGACGAGCTGCGGCCGATGCTCGACGACATACGCGCAGGTGACCTCGCCGCCGGACGCCGCCGCGATCCGGATCGCCTCGTTCAGCGCGAGACGCGCGCTCGGGCTGCCGTCGAGCCCGACGAAAATCCGCTTGTACATGGTCCCTCCCTCCGACCGGGCACGCGTCGCGCGTTGTGCGACGGCGGCCCGTTATCGCAAGCCGGCCCGGCGCCGGTTTGCCTGCCGAACAGTCTGCCCCACGTGCCGACGCGCTCGTTGACGCGCGTCAAGCGCGGCCGGCGCGCCCGCTACTTCGCGCCGTTTGCCGCATTTTCAGCTGACCCTATTACAAAAAACGTGTAAAACGCGCACAATTTCACCTTGAAAATAGACGTTGTGCGCAGCCGGTGCGAGTTTTGCCCGGTTTTGCCGTGCTGCCCGAGTGCCTTGGGTCTGTTCACGCTAACAACTGATTTGCAAGCGTGCGTTGCCGGTTGCCCCCAACGGGCTTCTTTCGGAGCGCATGCAAGGAGTGAAGCGCGCCGTTTGGCCGAGCCAAACGCCCGAAGGAAGTCCCCTTGGGGAACAAGCGACGATCTACGCCACAATGAGGCCGGCAACGCACGTCTCCCTGATTTTTGATAGAACATTTTTGTGAGGCTGGCCACCGGAAGGGCCGATCGCCGTGTGATGCTCCTGGCGAATACGTCGAGTATTCGCTTCGTCGCATTCCTTGCGATCGGCCCTTCCGGCGGCCAGCGCAAGCCCGTTAATAGCGTGAACAGGCCCTTAGGCGGCCCCGACAACAGAATGGCCATCGAATGACCGCCAGTGGAACCCCGACGCGTGATGCCCGAGGGCCCACGCGCCTCCAGATCATGTTACGCCAGCCGCTCGCGGCTGGCGTCGTCGCGCTGTGCGCCGGCGCGGTGCTGTCGCTCGGCGTCGCGCTGCTGGTGCGCGAGCAGTGGCAAGGCGCCGTCCGTACGCGCTTCGCGCGCCGCACGACGCACGTGACCGCAATGCTGCGCCACGAGCTGCAGGCCGGCGTTGCCGTGCTCGAAGGCGCGCGCGGCGCGTTCAGCCTCGTTCCGGAAATGACGCCCGAGCAGTGGCGCCGGTATGCGGAGACGCTCGATCTCGACAGCGGCCGCTCGCCGGTCCGGCAGATCGGCTATGTGCCGCTGCCGCCCGCGGCGCGCAGCGCGCTCGCCGGCGCGAAACCGATGCCGGGCGGCGTGCTCGCGGCGGCGGCGCTCAGCGCGCCCCCGTCGAGTTCGCCCGTCGTACGCTTCGGTGCATCCGACGCGGCGCCGCTGGCGCGCGCGCTGCAGACCGGCGACATCGCGCTCGGCGTGCACCCGGCCGACGACGAGACGTCCCGCGACGCGCGCACCCTCACGCTGTTCCTGCCCGTGAGCACCTCGCCACGTGCGGCCGCCACGCCGTCCGGCACGCGCGAAGCCGGCGCCGACGGGATGCTGTTCGCGGCGCTGAGCCCGCGGCGGCTGGTCGAGCGCGCGCTCGACGCGGAACGCGGGATCGACCTGTGGATGACCGCCGGCGGCGATCCGCGCGCGATCGTCAGCGTCGAGGCGACGACGGACGAAGCGTCGGCGTCGCCCGACCTGTTGCGGCGCACCGACGAACTGAATTTCGGCGGCACCGCGCTGACGCTCGCCTACTCCGCGGACGGCCGCCCGAGCGCGACCGGCGCGCAGCGCGCGGCCGGCACGGTGCTCGCCGCGGGGCTGATCGCGTCATTCGCATTCGCGGCGCTCGTCCATGCGCTGATACGCGGCCGGTTAGGCGCCACGGCCGATTCCGGTGCGAGCAGCCGCGGCATCCTCAACGAGGCGCGGATGATGGGCATTATCCGTTCGTCGATGGAAGCGATCATCACGATCGACGAGAAGCAGACGGTCGTGATCTTCAATCCGATGGCCGAGCAGGTGTTCGGCGTGTCCGCGATGGAGGCGATCGGCGCGCCGCTGTCGCGCTTCATCCCCGAGCGGTTCCGCGCCGCGCACGCGAAGCATGTCGACCAGTTCGGCGTGACGGGCGTTTCCGAGCGGCAGATGGGCCGCCAGCGCGTGCTGTTCGGGCTGCGCGCCAACGGCGAGGAATTTCCGATCGAGGCGTCGATCTCGCAGATCCGCGACGCGTCGGGCAAGCTCTATACCGTGATGCTGCGCGACATCACCGAGCGGCTGCGCGCCGAGAATGCGCTGAAGCAATCGCGCGAGGAATTGCGCGAACTGTCGGCGAACCTGCAGAACGTGCGTGAAGAAGAAAAGACGCGCATCGCGCGCGAACTGCACGACGACCTCGGCCAGCAACTCACCGCGCTGAAGATGGACCTGTCGGTGGTCGAGCAGCAGTTGCGCGTGCCCGACCGCGCGCAGCCCGACGCGGGCACGCTGTCGCACCTGCAGGGCATGCGGCGGCTGATCGACGCGACGGTCGCATCGGTGCGGCGCATCGCGGCCGACCTGCGGCCGGTGATGCTCGACGATCTCGGCCTCGTGCCGGCGATCGAATGGCTCGCGAACGATTTCACGAACCGCTACGGGATCGATGTCGAGCGTCACATCGAAACGGGCGGCCTCACGTTCACCAGCGCGGGCGCGACCACGCTGTTCCGCATCGTCCAGGAAGCGCTGACGAACGTCGCGCGTCATGCGGATGCGACGCGCGTCGCGCTGCGGCTCGACATCGAGGACGGCCTCTGCGTGCTGCGCGTCGCGGACAACGGCCGCGGCGCGGCGCCCGGCGGCACGGTCCACGAGGACAAATCGTTCGGCCTGATCGGCATTCGCGAACGCGCACACATGCTGGGCGGCACCGTGACGATCGATACCGCGCTCGCGCGCGGTTTTTCGATTACCGTCGCGTTTCCGCTCAGTTCCGTTCAACAGGAAACTCTCATCTCATGATCAAGGTGCTCATCGCCGACGACCATACGCTCGTGCGCGACGGTCTGCGGCATATCCTCCAGAACGCCAGCGGATTCGAGGTGGCCGGCGAGGCCTGCGACGGCCCGTCGACGATTGCGCTCGTGCGCTCGACACCCGCGCAGGTGCTCGTGCTCGACCTGTCGATGCCGGGCCGCAACGGCGTCGAACTGATCAAGCAGATCAAGGACGAGAAGCCCGCGCTGCGCGTGCTCGTGCTGACGATGCACGCGGAGCAGCAATATGCGGTGCGAGCTTTCCGCGCGGGTGCATCAGGCTATCTGACGAAGGAAAGCGCGAGCGCCGAACTGGTCGGCGCGGTCACGAAGGTGGCGTCGGGCGGCGTCTACGTGAGCCTCGCGATGGCCGAGCAGTTCGCGCAGAGTCTGAACGAGCCGGCCGAGACGCTGCCGCACCAGCGGCTGTCCGACCGCGAATTCGACGTGTTCCGGCGGATCGCCGCCGGCCAGACGCTGACCGAGATCGCGCAGGCGCTGTGCGTGAGCGCGAAGACGGTCAGCACCTACAAGACGCGGATCCTGGAAAAGATGCAGATGCCGCACGAAGCGGCGCTGGTGCGTTACGCGATGCGGCACAAGCTGCTCGACGAAACGGACGACGTGTAACGGACGACGTGTAACGGACGACGTGTAACGGACGACACGAAACAGCGGATCGCGAGCCGCACCGGCCGAGCCGGTGCGCGACTTTTACCTGGCGGGCACCGGGCACGCGAGATCGCCTTCCTCGCAGGACAGATAGGCCTTCAGCGTTTCCGTGCGCGCCTTCGTCAGATCGTCGAGGCAGGTCGATACGACCATCGGGTATACGCTGCCGCCCTCGGCGTTCGCGCTGGAGAAACCGCATTCGGCATCGCGGTAAGCGATCCACGCGCGCTGCGCATTCACGAGTTTGTCGGCAAGCGGCCGCGCATCGCGCAGGCGCCCGGTGACGGCCTGGTAGGTCCGGTTCAACTCCCCATCGGATTTCTTGTACGCGCGATCGGCACACGCCGTCATCGTCGCCTGATCCGTCGCGTCCGCACAATTCGCCTGTGCATGGGCGACGTTCGCCGCCAGTGCCAGCGAGCACAGCAGACCGGTCAAGACACGCATGGATGCTCCTTGTTGTTCGTTGAAGTCGTGGAAGCCGGTGCGGAGCCTGACGCCCCTGCCGCGCCTCGGCGCGCGGCGACACCGTCCGCGATGCTAGCGCATGCGCGTTCGCTTGTCAGCCGGCATCGTGCTCGCGCGCCGGCTTGCATATCACCCACGCGCACCTAAACTGGAAAAATTGATACGCCGCTTCAGGCCAGCGCTATCGCATCCATCCCGTCCCGCTTCCGCGCATTTCTCAGCGCATTTCGCGTTCGTACCGCCGAGCGGGTGTGACGTTTCGTCAGCCGGTTTCCTCTGCCTTGCGCAACGCGCAATCGCCGTCACTCTCTGGAGGAAATCATGAGCTATCACCTGGAAGGCCGTCTGCTCGAGGTCTGCAACTGTCGCGTACTATGCCCGTGCTGGATCGGCGAAGATCCGGATTTCGGCGTGTGCGACACCATCGTCGCATGGCATGTCGACAAGGGCACGGTCGACGGCGTCGACGTCGGCGGCAACACGATCGCCGCGGTGTGCCGCGTGCCGGGCAATATCCTGCAAGGCAACTGGACGGCCGCGATCTTCGTCAGCGACACGGCGTCCGACGCGCAGGAGCAGGCGCTGCTCAAGGTCTACACGGGACAGGCCGGCGGCCCGATCGCCGAACTCGCGAAACTGATCGGCAAGGTCGTGTCGATCGAGCGCGCACCGATCCGGTTCGACGTCGAAGGCGCGCGCGGCACGCTGTCGATCGGCACCGACTATCACGCGGAACTCGAGCCGTACCTGGGCCCGAGCGGCGCGCAGACGACGCTGACCGACACCGTGTTCTCGACGGTGCCCGGCGCACCCGTGTTCGTCGGCAAGGCGCCCGTCTACCGGTCGAAGAATGCGGCGATCGGCATCGACGTCGATCTGAAGAATCACAACGCGTTGCAGAGCACGTTCCTGTTCGACGCGTGAATCGCGATCGCACGGCAACGGCCATGGCAGCGTCGCTGCATCGGCGCCTGTTTCCGCTTGTGCTCACGAGCCTCGTTGCATTCGCGTGGGTCACGCTGTGGGCGTGGACGCGCAGTCCGTACGGGCGTTATCTCGAGCACGGCGACGGTGTCGCCTCCGAACCGTTCAGCGCGCTTTGTCGCGCGCTGCCGGGCGGCGCGTTATGGCTGCCGGCCGTGCTGAACGCGGCCGCCTGGACGCTGATGATTCTTGCGATGATGCTGCCGACCACGCTGTCGCTGTTCGATGCGTTCGCGCGCGTCGTCGCGAACCGCCCCGACCAGGCGCGCCTGCTCGCGCTCGTCGGCGTCGGCTACGTCGTCGTGTGGAGCGGATTCGGCCTCGTCGCGCACGGGCTGCATGCGCTGGTGCTGACGGGCGTCGCGCATGTGCCGGCGCTCGCGTGGCGCGGCTGGCTGATCGGCGCGGCCGTGTTCACGCTCGCCGGCGCCTTTCAGTTCAGCCGGCTGAAGGAACACTGCCTGGACCGGTGCCGCACCCCTTTCAGTTTCGTGATCAGCCGCTGGCGCGGCCGCACGCCGTTGCGGAACGCATTTGCGCTGGGCGCAAGCCACGGGCTCTTCTGCGTCGGGTGCTGCTGGGCGCTGATGCTGCTGATGTTCGTCGTCGGCGCCGGCAGTCTGGGCTGGATGCTGTCGCTCGCCGCGCTGATGGCCATCGAAAAGAATGCGGCGTGGGGACGGCAGCTCACGGCGCCGCTCGGCGTCGCGCTGTTCGGCGTGGCCGTGCTGATCGCCGCGAACCACGCGTGAGGCCCGCGATGCGCCCGCCCGCCTCCGCATTCGCGCTGCACGTGCGGCCGGGCGTGCGGGTCGCCGCGCTGACGTCCGTCGCGATGCTCGCATTCGCGTCGAATTCGCTGCTGTGCCGGCTCGCGCTGCAGGGCGGACGGATCGACGCGGCCAGCTTCGGCAGCCTGCGCCTCGTGTCGGGCGCGCTGATGCTCGCGATCGTTGCCCGCGCGGGTGCGCAACGCCCCGCCCCGCCTGCGGACTGGCCCGCGGCGGCGATGCTGTTCGCCTATGTCGCGTGTTTCTCGTTCGCGTACCTGACCGTCAGTGCCGCGACCGGCGCGCTGATCCTGTTCGGCGCCGTGCAACTGACGATGTTCGCGGCGGGATGGCGCGCCGGCGAACGGTTCGCCCCGGCGGGCTGGGCCGGGTTCGGCGTCGCGCTCGGCGGGCTGCTGTATCTGGTTTCGCCGGGGCTCGCGGCGCCGACACCGCAAGGCGCCGCGCTGATGACTGTCGCCGGCGTTGCATGGGGCATCTACTCGATACGCGGCCGCAAGCCTGCCGATCCGGTCGCGGCGACCGCCGGCAACTTCCTGCGTGCCGCACCACTGGCGCTCGCGTTGAGCGTCGCGCTCGCCGACCGCGTGCACCTGACGCCGGCCGGCATCGTGCTTGCCGTGCTTTCCGGTGCACTCACATCCGGCCTCGGCTACGTCGTCTGGTATGCCGCGCTGCGGCACCTCACGGCCATGCGCGCCGCGGCAATCCAGTTGTCCGTGCCGCCGATCGCCGCGGCCGGCGCCGTGCTGTTCCTGTCGGAACAGCCGACCTGGCGGCTCGCGCTCGCATCGGCCGCCATCCTCGGTGGCGTCGCGGCGGTGCTCGCGACCCGCGCTCGCCACGCAGGCACCTCGCCGTGACGCCAGGCCGGCGCACCGCGCTCGCCCCGGCTCATTCGTGCATGCAGAAACGAAAAACCCGCACACGGATACCGTGCACGGGTTTCGGGGAAGCCTGCAAACCGGGCGCCCTCGCGGGCGCCGGCCGGCTTAGTGGCCGAAGTACACCGACGAACGATCGGCTGCGGCCGGCACGACCACGCGCTGACCCGATTGCGACGTTGCGGCGGCATTCGCGCCGTAGCCCGTTGCGTCGGCCTGCGCGCCGGTGTTCTGCGCGGCGGCGATCTTTGCCTGGGCGGCCTGGATGTTTTCCGGGTAGTTCACCCAGTCGTTCGGGTTGTAGCCGGCCTTTTCGAGCTGCACCAGCTCGGCGCGCACTTGCGCGCGCGTCAGGGGCTGCTGGTTCGATTGGGCGAACGAGACGATCGGTGCGGCCACCAGCGCGGCCAGTGCAACTGCCTTGATCAGCGATTTCATGATGCGTTACCTCCAGGATTGTTTTGTCAGGCGCTTCGGACTCGGGGTCGTTGCGCATGAGTAGAAGTCTAGGAGGCTCGACTATCAGGGTAAATACTTAAATCGCAAATTCACTGTTGACGGGAACCGTACAATCGCGGGGAAATTGGCCTATTCATCAGACGATTATCGGCGTTCACGCGCCGAATGCCGCGCTACGGCATCCGGCGGGCGCTGCCCGCGTGTCAGCGCGCTTGGTCGGTATCCGTCGACGCCATCAACCTGTCGAACAGCAGTGCCTTGAGGCGAACCAGATCGTCGGCGCCGGTCTCGCCGAACGCCGCGTGATGAAGCGTCAGCGCCGGCGCCACCGGATCGGCATGCACGGCCCGCACCGTGCCGTCGAGCGCCAGCAATTCGACGCTGTCGCCCGCCGCGTACGGCAGCAGCACGCGCAACGGCTCGCCGGGTGCGGCGATCGTCCGGTCGAACGCGACCGACAGTCCGCTCAGGCTGATGTCGTGCACCATTCCGATGCGTTCCGTCCCACCCGCTCCACCCGTACAGCAGGCCGCGATCCGCGCCGGCACGCGCGGCTCGGCGCGCGTGCGCAGCCGATCGACGAAACCGGGCGGCGACAGGATCATGAACGGCGCGGCGCCCGACGCCTGCACCGACTCGACCGTCGCGCCGAAACGGGACACCGCGGCCCGGCCGATCGCCACCGCTTCGACGTCATCGCCGCGCGCGAAGTCGAGCGCGGCCGCCGGCTGCGGCTCGACGAACAGCGCACCCGACGCGGCGACGCCGATCAGCCGGAAACGCTGCAGCGTGCGTGTCGTGCCGACCCGGCGGCGGATGCCGATCGCCGCGCCGGCCGACAATCCCATTCGCGTGGCGGGCGGCGCCGTGCCAGGCACGCGCGGATCGGCATCGGTGTCATCGCGCCGGCGCACGGGCCGGAAATGGTCGAACAGGAAAGCATGCTGCGCGGCATCGCTCAGCGTCGTGCCGGCCGGCAGCAGCGCGGCGCCGTCGGCATCGTAGAGATCGAAGCCGAATGGCACGCCTGCGCAGAGGTCGTCGCGCGCCAGCGCGACATAGTCGTTGGGAGGCCGCATCGGAGTGGCGCGGAGCGACCGCGCGAGCTGTCGTGACAACAGGATTACGGCAGCATCGCGCGAAATCTGAACGGCTTCGTTACTGCGAGGCGCCCGTCGTGTCGGGAGCGGCCGGCGCGACCGGTGCGGGCGGCTGGACTGGCGTGGCCGAAGGCGCTGCGGCCGGTGCGGCGCCGATGCCCGTGCTGCCGCCGCTCGCCGTACTTGCACCGGCCGGCGGCTGCGCCGTCTGCGGTTGCGATGCGCCTGCCGACAGCGCGGCGGCCGATGCGGCCACGTCGGACGCCGGGAGCCATTCCTCGACGATGCCGCCGGACGCCGCTTCAGGTGCCGATGCGGCCGAAGCAGCCGATGCCGCGCCTTCGTCGGCCTCCGGCGGAAGCTCCGGACGCTGCGTCCTGACGGGCGCGGGCGTCTTCTTCGGCTCGGGCCTGAACCATGTGTCGAACAGATCCGTTGCACGCTCGCGCAGCGACGCGAACCAGCCGGGCGACGGCTCGGTATCGAATTTCGCCTTCGTGTCGACGATCCGGGCGCGCTGCGCGCGCTGGAAGAAATCGCCGACGATCGGCAGCGCGCTGTGCGCACCCTGCCCCCAGTAATCGCTGCGCAGCGTCACGCGGCCGTCGTCGAATCCGACCCACGCACCGGCGACGAGGCCGGGCTGCATCAGGATGAACCAGCCGTCCGCGTTGTCCTGCGTCGTGCCCGTCTTGCCGGCTACATCGCCGCGAATGCCGAAGCGCGTGCGGATGCTGCCGCCGGTGCCGCGCGTCACGACATCGCGCATCACGTCGAGCAGCGTCTTGTCGGCTTCGGCGTCGAGCGCGCGCTCGGGCGGCGCCGGCGCGTACTCGGCGAGCACGTCGCCCTGGCGGTTTTCGATGCGCGTCACCATTTGCGGTTCGACGTACAGCCCGCCGTTCGCGATCGTCGCGTACGACGCGACCATCTCCTTCAGCGTGACCGGGCTCGTGCCGAGCGCGAGCGACGGCACGCGTTCGAGCGGGCTTTCGCGCACGCCCATGTCGCGCGCGAACCGTGCAACGGCCGCGGGCCCGACCTTCTCCATCACCTGCGCGGTGATCCGGTTGCGCGACAGCGCGACCGCGTCGCGCAGCGTCATCGGCTTGCCCGTAGGCGGTACGTCGTCGTTCGGCCGCCAGATCTCGCCGCCCTTCAGCGGAATCTCGACCGGCTGGTCGATGAACGTGTCTTCCGGCTTCATCCCGCTCGCGAACGCGACGCCATAGACGAACGGCTTGAACGTCGAGCCCGGCTGGCGCCGCGCCTGCGCGACGTGATCGAACGGCTCGTCGGTAAAGTCGCGGCTGCCGACCCATGCGCGGATCTGCCCGTCGCGCGGATCGATCGCGACGAAGCCGGCCTGCACGTCGGTCTTCGTCTTGCACAGCGCGCGCATGAAGCCGCGGTCGGCCGCGAGCAGCTTCATCGCGGCCGCGTCGTCCTTGCCGGCGTCCTGCGCGGCCTTGTACTCGGGCGACTCGCGCATGAAGGTGCGGAACACCTCGTTGTCGGTGCCGCAGCCGTCGCGGCCGCTCCACGCGTTGTTCGCAATGCCCTGCAACTGGTTGCCCTGCAGCGTGAGCGCCTGGGTCGCCATCTGCTGCAGCCGCGAGTCGATCGTCGTGCGCACGACGAGGCCATCCGAGTAGATGTTGTAGTCGTTGCGGTCGGCCCACGCGATCAGCCATTTGCGCAACTGCTGCGCGAAATGCGGCGCCGGCCCCGGCGGCTCCTTCTGCCGCTCGAAGTCGATGCGCAGCGGCCGGCGCTGCAACTGCGAGAACTGCGCCGGCGACAGCTTGCCGTACTTCACCATCTGGCCGAGCACCGTGTTGCGCCGCTGCAGCGCGCGCTCCGGGTTCAGCACCGGGTTGTAGTAGCTGTTGCCCTTCAGCATCCCGACGAGCGTCGCGCTGTCGAGCACGTCGAGCTCGTCGGCCGACTTGTCGAAATAGGTGCGCGCGGCCATCTCGACGCCGTACGCGTTGTACAGGAACGGCACCGTGTTCAGGTAGGTCTCGAGGATCTGGTCCTTGCTGTAGACGGCTTCGATCTTCAGCGCGGTGATCGCCTCCTTCACCTTGCGCGTGAGCGTCGGCGCGCGGCCGATCTCGTCCGGATACAGGTTGCGCGCGAGCTGCTGCGTGATCGTCGAGCCGCCCTGGCGGCTGCCCGAGAACGTATGGAGCGCGGCCGACGCGGTGCGTTTCCAGTCGAGGCCGTGATGCGCGTAGAAGCGATGATCCTCGGTCGCGATCAGCGCGTCGACCATGTGCGGCGAGATCTGCTTGAGCGGCACCCACTCGCGGTTCGACGGCTTGAATTCGGCCAGCAGCTTGCCGTCGGCGGACAGCACCTGTGCGGGCTGGTCGACGCGCGCCTTGCGGATATCGCCGATGCCCGGCGTGAACGGGATCAGCACGACCACGTACAGCACGAACAGCGCCGGCACGGCGGCGGCCGTGAGCAGCGCGCCGCGGCGCGTCGGATGACGGAGATGCCGCAACGCGGCGGCGGCGAGAGGCTTGACCCTCGCGACGGCGGCAGCCGCGACGGGTTGGGCGCGCGCGACCCAGCTGGCACAGAAGTCACGCACTGACGACACGTTTCGGCGATTCACGCGGGTGGAGCTCGGCTGAAAAGGGTGCATCGTACCAAAACTCGCGCGGCCCGCCGGGCCGTGGCGGCTTTACGCCGGCGTGCACCGCGCGGCGGCGCGGCCGTTCGCACGCAAAAAAGGCGCGTGCCCCGCAACGGGGGCGACGCGCCAAGCCTGGTACTACAACCGGGTAGCCGCGCGACGGCGGCCGATCGGCGCCGCTGTTCAGCGCACGAGAAAACCGTAGGTCAGCGGATCGCGTTCGTCGACGATCCAGTTCGCGAAACCGCAGATATGCGCGCTGCCTTCCACTTCCGGGATCACGGCCGGGATGTCGCCGACCGTCGTCTCGCGCAGCACGCGCCCCTTGAAGATCGTGCCGACGATCGATTCGTTGACGAGCGTGTCGCCGGCCGCGAGCAGCCCGCGCTGGTACAGCTGCGCGACGCGCCCGCCGGTGCCGGAGCCGGTCGGCGAACGGTCGACCTCGCGATCCGCGAACACGCAGCAGTTCGCCTGCGTCGAGCCAGGATGGCGCGGCGCGTTCGCGATGATCGTGCCGTAGATATGGTTGATTTCCGGAATCTCCGGATGCACGACCGGGTACTTCGCGTTCGCGGCGGCCTTCACTTCCGCGCCGAAGCGGATCAGCTTTTCCACCGCCGCCTCGCGCACCGGCAGGTCGAACGGTGCGCCGTCGACGTAGAAATAGAACGCGCCGCCATACGCGATGTCGCCGGTCACGGTGCCGAACGACGGCGTGTCGACCGACACGTCGCGCCGCCAGATGAACGACGGCACGTTGACGAAGCGCACGGGCCCCGCATGCTCGCCGTCCCACTTGACGAAGGCCTCGATGAAGCCGCACGGCGCGTCGATGCCGACCCGCGTTTCCGGCACGGTGCGCTGCACCCAGCCGAGCTCGACCGCGGCGGTCGACAGCGCGATCACGCCGTGCCCGCAATGGTCGCTGTAGCCTTCGTTGTGCACGAAGATCACGCCGAAATCGGCGTTCGGCGACACGGGCTCGGTCAGGTAGCCGCCGTACATGTCGGCGTGGCCGCGCGGCTCGAACATCAGCGCGCAGCGGATCTCGTCGGCGTTCTCCTTGAGCCATGCGCGGCGCTGGACGATCGTGTCGCCGGGCAGGCGCGGCAGCCCGCTCGTGACGATGCGGAACGCTTCGCCGCCCGTATGGACTTCGACAGTGGAAAGGGATCGGGAAATTTTCATCAGATGCTCTGAGAAACCCCGTCCTTCAGGGCGGGGAGGAAAGGAGCGCCGCTGTTTGACAGCGGCATTCCAACGTTAAAATGACCGGCATGATTCTTGTCTACCGCTACCGGGTGAAGTCGCTCAACGGACTGCTTAACAAGCAGAGCCGTGCGGTGAACTACGTCTGGAACTTCTGCAACGACACGCAGAAGCACGCGCTCAAGTGGAGCAAGAAGTGGCCGACAGGTTTCGACCTCAACATGCTGACGACCGGCAGTAGCAAGGAACTCGGACTCCACTCCGGCACGATCAATGCGACGTGCGAGCAATATGCGAAGTCGCGCAGCCAGCACCGTCGCCCCTACCTGCGCTATCGCGGCAGGAAGTCGCTTGGCTGGGTGTCGCTGAAGGGCCGCGATCTGAAGCGCGAGGGCGACGCATTCCGCTTCGCCGGCCACACCTTCCGCGTGTTCAGCAGTCGCCCGCTGCCCGACGGCAAGATCAAGGACGGCACCAACTTTGCGCAGGATGCGCGGGGCAACTGGTCCCTGAATATCGTGATCGAGATGCCTGATGTTAAGGCGCGCCCGATCCGTTCCGGCGTCGGCCTCGATCTCGGTCTGAAAGACTTCGCCACACTTTCGACCGGCGAGAAGCTGCCTAACGACCGGTTCGGCCAGCGCGCGGCCGAAAAGCTGGCGAAAGCGCAGCGTGCGCGAAAGCACAAGCGGCACATCGCGAAGCTGCACGCCAAGGTGGCAAACGCTCGCGCGGACTTCCAGCACAAGCTCGCGCTCGATCTGGTGCGGCGCTTCGACTACATCGCGGTCGGCAACGTGTCGGCCGCCAAGCTCGCCAGAACCAGGATGGCGAAAAGCGTCTATGACGCGTCCTGGTCGTCCTTCCGAAATAGGCTCCGTTACAAAGCGATGGCGCACGGGGCCACGTTCGAGGAAGTGGACGAAAGCGGTTCCACCCAGTCCTGTTCGGCGTGCGGGTCGAAAGCCAGCACAACGCGGCCGAAAGGTATCGCGGGACTGAGAATAAGGGAGTGGAAGTGCAGCAACTGTGGTGTCGAGCATGATCGCGATATCAACGCTGCATTGAACATTCTCCGATGCGGACGTGCATCGCCAGGTGTGGGAATCACCTCCCTTTAGGAAGGCGAGGACGTCAAGGTCGATCGAATGCGTTGAAACGAAGAACGGCGGCCAGGCCGCCGTCCGATGGCAGGCTGGCCGTTACTTCGCGTACGGTTCGGGCAGGCCGTTGCGGATCACGTAGACGGACGTCGGCGCGCCCTTCAGGTCGCCGTTCGCGTCGAACGAATAGGTGCCCGCGACGCCCGCATAGTTCGACTTCGCGAGCTGCGCGATCAGCTTCGCCTTGTCGGTGGTCGTGCCGGCCTTGACCATCGCGTCGGCGAGAAGTTTCACGCCGTCGTAGTAGTTGACGCCGTAGACCTGCGTGTCCGTGTGATAGGCGTCGTGGTACTTCTTCAGGAATTCGCGCCCGGCCGGCGTCTTCTCGAGCGCGACGCCGCCCTGCGCGCAGTAGACGATCGATGCCGCATCGCCCGCCACCTTGCCCATGTCGGCCGAGCAGATGCCGTCGCCGCCGAGCAGCTTCGCGCGCAGCCCGCGCTGCTTCATCTGCTTGGCCATCGGCGCGCCCTGCGCCGCATAACCGCCGAAGAAGATCACGTCGGGGTTGCCGGCCTTGATCTTGGTGAGGATGCCGAGGAAATCGGTGGCCGACGAACTCGTGTATTCCTGGTCGACGATCTTGATCCCGTTCGCCTTCGCGACGTTCATGAACTGCTCGGCGACGCCCTGCCCGTACGCGGTGCGATCGTCGACGACGGCCGCGGTTTTCGCGTTCAGCGTCTTCGCGGCGAACGTGGCCATCGTGCCGCCGAGCTGCTCGTCGCTCGCGCCGATCCGGAAGATGTTCTTGAAGCCCTGCTTCGTGAGCGCCGGATTCGACGCAACCGGCAGGATCGGCACGCCGGCGTTCGAGTACACACGCGATGCCGGGATCGCGACGCCCGAGTTGTACGGGCCGAGCACCGCGACGACGCCCTTGTCGACGAGGTTCTGCGCGACCTGCACGCCGGCCTTCGGGTCGGCCTGGTCGTCGTCGGACAGCAGCTTGAACGTGACGGTCTTGCCGGCCACCTTCACGCCGGCCTTGTTGAGTTCGTCGACGGCAAGGCGCGCGCCGTTTTCATTGTCCTTGCCGTTCGCGGCCTGCGGGCCCGTCAGCGGCGCCGAGTGGCCGATCATCACGACTTCCTGCGCGTGAGCGGAAGTCAGCGCGCCGGCGGCAACAGCCACCGAGAGCGCGGTAACGAGGTGTCGCATGATGCCTCCTGATTGGTTTTGTGTGAAACCAATGTAGGACACGCGTGGTCACATCGCAAGCAATTTCAAAATAATTTTCGCGATTCTGGTCATATTTCAGACCAGAACGAAGCCGCGCACGTCACTTCGGCGCGATGTCGCGCCGCACGCGGCGGATATGCTGCTCGACATAGAACGCGGCCGCATCGGCATCGCCCGACACGATCGCCTCGTAGATCAGCCGGTGTTCGGACACGTAGAGCCGGATCCGGCCGGCGTCGTAGATGCCGTCGTCCTTCAGCCGCTTCCAGAGCGGCTGGTCCATCGTCTTCGCGACCTCGTCCGCGATCTTCACGATCAGCGGGTCGCCGGTCATCAGCGCGAGTTGCCGATGGAACAGCCGGTCGCTCTCGTTCCACAGCGCGCGCTGGTGCGGATCGTCGACGTCGGTGATGGTTTCCATCTGCGCGAGATAGCGCTCGGCGCCCGGGTCGGCGCGGCCGTGCGAGGCTGCGAGGCGCGCGATCGCCGGCTCCAGGATCAGCCGCACGTCGAGCGTCGACGTCGGGCTGAAGTCGGCTTCGGACGCCGCTCGCATGTCGCCGCGTTCCGCCAGCACGTCGAGTGGCGACGTGACGACGTAGGTGCCCGAATTGCGCTTCGTGAACACCAGCCCTTCGTTCTGCAGCGCGCCGAGCGCCTCGCGCACGGCCGGTCGGCCGACCTGGAACAGCACCGCGAGCTCGCGCTCGGACGGCAGCCGCGAATCGGCCGCGTAGCGCCCCGCGCGAATCTCGTCGCGGATCTTCTCGGCGACCTGCTCGTAGATCTGCAGCGGCCTGAAACCGCCTTCGAATGATTCGGAACGCGCGGACATCATCGTATGGCTCCTGCCCGGTCGCGGGCGTGGACTTGGAATGGGTTCGCACTATACCGGAGCGGCGCGTGCATCGAGACTACGGCGCCCCTTCTGGACAGATATTAGAACCAAAATCGGTGCCGCGTTTGATTTTCCGGGTTGCGCGCGCGGGTGAAATTGGTATAGATTCGATCCACACTGCCCTGTATTACGGTATCCGGCAGCCTCGCGGCGGGCGCGTCATGCGCCCGTCGTCCACGCTCACCGACGCCCACGACGTACACGATGACCGCCCTTTCCCGGATTCCCGTTTTCGATGCGGCCGACACGGCCGCGCTGCTCGACTACCCGGCGCTGCTCGCCACGCTCAGGCAGGCCGTCGCCGAATACGCGGCAGGCGAGATCGTCAGCCCCGAACGCCTGGTCGTGCCGCTGCAGGCCGGCGGCGTGATGCTGTCGATGCCGTCGAGCGCGCGCGACCTCGCGACCCACAAGCTCGTGAACGTGTGCCCCGGCAACGGCGCGCGCGGGCTGCCGACGATCCTCGGCCAGGTGACCGCGTACGACGCGACCACCGGCGAGATGCGCTTCGCGCTCGACGGCCCGACCGTCACCGGCCGCCGCACGGCGGCCGTCACCGCGCTCGGCATCGACGCGCTGCATGGCGCCGCGCCGCGCGACATCCTGCTGATCGGCACCGGCAAGCAGGCGGCCAATCACGCGGAAGCGCTCGCGGCAATCTTTCCCGATGCGCGCCTTCACGTGCGCGGCACCAGCGCCGCCGGCGCGGCCGCCTTCTGCGCCGCGCACCGCGCGCAAGCGCCGCGGCTCGCACCGCTCGACGGCGACGCGATTCCCGATGCGATCGACGTCGTCGTCACGCTGACGACGAGCCGCACGCCCGTCTACCGCGAGGCCGCGCGCGAAGGCCGGCTCGTGGTCGGCGTCGGCGCGTTTACCGCGGATGCGGCCGAGATCGATGCGAACACGGTGCACGGCAGCCGGCTCGTCGTCGACGACCCGGCCGGTGCGCGCCACGAGGCCGGCGACCTGATCGTCGCGCAGGTCGACTGGCAGCACGTCGCGTCGCTCGCCGACGTGCTGGGCGGCGCGTTCGCCCTCGGCGGACCGCTGCTGTTCAAGAGCGTCGGCTGCGCCGCGTGGGATCTCGCCGCGTGCCGCACCGCACGCGATGCGCTGGACGCGCGCCGGGCCGGCTGACCCGGCAGCGAAGCCCGCCGGAGCGGCATCGCAACATCCAGAGCGCTCCGGCGCTTTCCCGTACGCGTTGTAGGAAACGCCCTACAACGCGTCGAAGCGGCCTACATCAACTTCCAATTCGGCCGATTTCATTTTCGGCGGCGCAACCCGATACTGCCGGCATGAATGCCAGCCTGTCACCCGCCGCGCTCAGGGTGTTTCTCGTCGATCATGCCGTCGCCGTCCGGCAGCGCATCGCGCTGCTCGTCGGCGCGATCCGCGGCGTCGCCGTCGTGGGCGAAGCGGAAGACGGCCAGGACGCATGGACGCAGATCCGCAGCGGCCGTGCGGATGTCGTGATCGTCGACCTGCGGCTCGCGGACGGCAGCGGCCTCGACCTGATCGGGATGCTGGCGAAGGCCGCGCCGCGCATCGTCACGATCGTGCTGACGAATCATTCGGCGCCGGCGTTCAGAGAGGCATGCGCCGCGGCCGGAGCCGATTACTTCTTCGACAAGACCGTCGAATTCGACGCCGCGTGTCGTGTCATCGAATCCCTGGTGCACGCTCGCGTGCACCGCCCCTGACAAGCCGGAGCGACCCATGTCCACCGCCACCGCCTGCGCCGCCGACCTGCCCGTCGCGCCCCGGCCGACGACTCCGCTGCGTGCGCTCACGCGCGCCGACGCCGCCAAACATCCGGCCGCGCGCTGCTCGGCCTGCGCGATGCGCTCGATCTGCCTGCCGCCGCAACTGACTGCCGCCGAATACGGCCGGCTCGACGCGATCATCTGCACGACCCGGCAGGTTCGCCAGGGCGACGCGCTGTTCCGCACCGACGATCCGTTCCAGAGCATCTATGCGGTGCGCGCGGGTTCGGTCAAGACGGTGATGATGCATCGCGACGGCCGCGAACACGTGACGGGCTTCCAGATCGCCGGCGACACGCTCGGGATGGACGGCATCGGCAGCGGCCAGCACTGCTGCGACGCGATCGCGCTCGAGGACAGCGTGGTGTGCATCATCCCGTTCGGTGCGCTCGAAGCGGCGTGCCGCGAGATCAAGCCGATGCAGCACTTCCTCTACCAGATGATGAGCAGCGAGATCGTGCGCGAATCGAGCCAGATGCTGCTGCTCGGCACGATGTCGGCCGAACAGCGCGTCGCGCATTTCCTGCTGAACCTGTCGTCGCGCTTCGAGGCGCGCGGTTATTCGGCGACGGAATTCAACCTGCGGATGACGCGCGAGGAAATCGGCTGTTATCTCGGGATGAAGCTCGAAACGGTCAGCCGGATGTTCTCGCGATTCCATCGCGACGCACTGGTCGAAACGCGCGGCAAGCGCGTGCGCATCATCGACGCGCAAGCGCTCGCGCAGGTCTGAATCGGGCTGACGTACGCACCGGCATCATCGACGCGGCGGCGCGCGCCATGCGTCACCGAGCCGCCGTGCCATCGGTCGCCGCGTCGCGCGGCATCACCCTTCCACGGCCCGCCTGGCACGCGATCAGCGCCTGTTCGGCCTGAGCGAACGCGCGGCGCAGCGCGTCGTCCACGTTGTCGCCGGTGCACGGCGGCAGCGGGCTGAGCACGGAGCCGTGAAACACCAGGTCGAGCCGCACGTCGTAGGTGCGCGCGCCGTCGGCTGCCGCGCGCGATTCGATTGCGAGGTGACAGCCGTCGATCAGCGCGCGAAACCGCTCGAGCCGCACCAGTTGCGCGCCGGCTTCGGCTTCGACCGCTGCCGAACCCGTGAATCCGAGGCAGGCGATCTGCATGCCCACGCCCATGTCGTTTCTCCTGACGGGGCCGCCCGCTCGTCGACCGCCTTGCATGCACCGCGCGCGCCGAAACGCGGCGGTGTGTGTTTCCCGTGGCATGGCGCGGATCCTTCGATCGCCGGCCTGCCGATGTGGTGTGCCCGCGCCCCTGTCGGCGCGGCACCGTTCATACGTTGAAAACCTGCGACGTCTTCATCTCGATCCACGTCATTCCGGCCCGCAGCCCTTCGATCATCGCCTCGCGCTCGGTCGGATACGCGTGGCTATGCTCGAACGTATGGTGAAAGCGCGCGGCGCCGCTGCCGTGCTCGACCGACACGCGGCAACGGAATTCGCCCGATTCGCACGGGCGCGTCTCGACCTCGACCGACCAGTCGCGTTCGTGTATGTTGCCCTGCAGTGTCATGCGCCCTCCTGCGGTGTCAGTCGCCGAGCCGGAAGTGGCCGCTGTGCAGCAGCACCGGCCGGCCGCCGATTTCCTCGAGCATCCGCCGTGCCATGGCCTCGATCGCCGGCCGGTGCGCGTCGAACGCGGCCAGCAGGTCGCGTTCGAGCAGCGACGGTGCGCCGAAATGGTCTTCCAGTGCCTCGGCCGTGACCGCGCACTGCACGCAACGCCCGTCGACCAGCGCCGAAAACGCGACGACCAGGTCGCGCGCGCAATATTCGGCCGGCTCGGGCGGGAAGGTAATCTGCATCTGTCCGCCAGTCATTGTCGTGATGGCTCCATGAAGAGAGCATAGCGGCGCGCGCCGCCGCCCGCTTGACCCACGTCAACCGGTTCGCTGCACCGCACGATCGCGGTGCGGTATCGTGCCGCCGCGTCAGCCCGCGTCGGGTTCGATCGCCGCGCCGCGCTCCGCGAGCAGCTCGCGCAGCACGCTGCGGTGGCAATGGCGCTCATCGTCGCAATAACAGCCGATCGAGAACGCGGTGGTCGCCGACAGCGCCGCCAGCAGGTCCAGCACCTTCGCCGGATCGCCATGCGCCATCTCCGCGCGGAAGTGGCGCTTGAACGCGTTCCATTCGGCATCGGTTTCGGCGGCCTGCGCCTGCGCGACGAGCTCGGGGCTCGGCGACAGCGTCGGCAACCATACATCGTAGTAGTTGCGCGACGCGAATTCCGCCTTCGGTACGCCGCGCGGCGGCCGCCGCACCGTGCCGATCCGCAGGCCCTCGCCGGCCGCGCGCGGCGTGCCGAGCTGGATGATCCGGATGCCCATGTCGCTCCTGTGTCCTGTGTCCGATGCCGTGATCGTACCGCCGCGGCTGCGCGCGCGTCAGCCGGCCGGCCGCGCAACAAAAAAACCGGCTGCCTCCGCGACGGGAGACAGCCGGTTCGGCCAGCAGCGTTGCGCGCCGGGCGCGCGACGATCAGACGCCGCTCTTCAGCACCTTGCCGATTGCGTCGGCAACGATGCCGACGTTCGAATCGTTCAGGCCCGCCACGCACATCCGGCCCGAACGCAGGATGTACACGCCGTGCACTTCGCGCAGCGCGTCGACCTGCGATTCGGTCAGGCCCGTGTACGTGAACATCCCGCGCTGCTTCACGTAGCGCGTGAGCGCTTCGCCGCTGACGTGGTCGCGCAGCCCGTCGTGGATCGACTGGCGCATCCGCGCGATGCGGCGGCACATCGCCGAGAGTTCCTCTTCCCACTGCTTGCGCAGCGCGGGCGTGTTGAGCACGGCCGCGACGACTTTCGCGCCGTAGGTTTGCGGGTTGCTGTAGTTCGAGCGCACGGCGCCGGCCAGTTGCCCGAGCACGCGCTCGGCCGC
This sequence comes from Burkholderia sp. BE17, assembly GCF_009362305.1. Taxonomy (NCBI): domain Bacteria; kingdom Pseudomonadati; phylum Pseudomonadota; class Betaproteobacteria; order Burkholderiales; family Burkholderiaceae; genus Burkholderia; species Burkholderia sp. BE17. The sequence continues at coordinate 90,095 of NZ_WHNU01000012.1, read as the reverse complement.
GGCCGCATCCTCGCAGACGACGCTCAGGCCGCCCACGCGCTCGCCGTACAGCGAGAAGTTCTTCGAGAACGAGTTCGCGACCAGCGCCGGCACGCCGCGACGGGCCAGCTCGCGCACCGCGAACGCGTCCGCGTCGAGGCCCGCGCCGAAGCCCTGGTATGCCATGTCGACGAACGGCAGCAGGCCGCGCGCCTCGATCACGTCGATCAGCTTTTCCCACTGGCCTTCGTCGAGGTCGACGCCGGTCGGGTTATGGCAGCACGCGTGCAGCAGCACGATGCTGCGCGCCGGCAGCGCGTCGATCGCCGCGAGCATCGCGTCGAACTTCAGGCCGCCCGTCGCCTCGTCGTAGTACGGATACGTGTTCACCGTGAAGCCGGCGCGCTCGAAGATGAAGCGGTGGTTTTCCCAGCTCGGATCGCTGAGCCACACCTGCGCGTCCGGGAAGTAGCGCTTCAGGAAATCGGCGCCCACCTTCAGCGCGCCCGAGCCGCCGAGCGTCTGCAGGGTCGCGATGCGGCCGGCCGCGCGGGCCGGGTGATCGGCGCCGAACACCAGCGCCTGCACCGCGTCGCGATACGTGGCCAGGCCGACCATCGGCAGGTACGGCTTCGGGCCGCTCTCGCGCTGCAGCGCGGTTTCGGCTTCGCGCACGGCGCCCATCACCGGAATCCGCCCTTCGGCATCGAAATAGATGCCGATGCTCAGGTTGACCTTCTGGTCGCGCGGATCTTTCTGGAAGTTCTCGTTGAGCGTCAGGATCGGGTCGCCCGGGTACGCGTCGATGTGTTCGAACATGGCTTGAGTCGGTCTCGTTTGGAAGAATGGTCGGTAGTGGCCTGCGTCAGCCTGCGGACACGCCGTCGCGCACCGCATAGCCTGCATTCTTCTGACGAAAGCGATACCCGATCGCGAGCACCGCGAGCCATACCGGGATCAGGTACACCGACAGGCGGAGATCCGGCGTCAGGTACATCACGACGAGAATGCCGGCCATGAATGCCAGGCACAGGTAATTCGTGAAAGGATAGCCCAGACTGCGGAAGGAAGTCTTCTCCCCGGCTGCGCGCTTGGCCTGGCGGAACTTCAGGTGGATCAGGCTGATCATCGCCCAGTTGATGATCAGCGCCGACACGACGAGGCCCATCAGCACCTCGAACGCCTTGCCCGGCATGAAGTAGTTGACCAGCACGCACGCGCCGGTGGCGAGCGCCGACGCGCCGAGCGCGGCGAGCGGAATGCCGCGCTTGTTCACCGAGCACAGCACCTTCGGCGCGTTGCCCTGCTGCGCGAGGCCGAACAGCATCCGGCTGTTGCAGTACACGCCGCTGTTGTAGACCGACAGCGCGGCCGTCAGCACGACGACGTTCAGCACGTTCGCGACCAGGTTGCTGCTCAGCGCGTGGAAGATCAGCACGAACGGGCTGCCGCCGCTGACGACCTTCTCCCACGGATACAGCGACAGCAGCACGGCGAGCGCGCCGATGTAGAAAATCAGGATGCGGTAGATGACCTGGTTGGTCGCGCGCGGGATGCTGTGCTTCGGATCGTCGGCCTCGGCCGCCGTGATGCCGACGAGCTCGAGCCCGCCGAACGAGAACATGATCGCGGCCATCGACATCACGAGCCCCGACACGCCGTTCGGGAAGAAGCCGCCGTGCTGCCACAGGTTCCTGACGCTGGCCTCCGGCCCGGCATTGCCGCTCGCGAGCAGCCAGCCGCCGAAGCCGATCATCCCGACGATCGCCGCGACCTTGATGATCGAGAACCAGAATTCCGTCTCGCCGTACGACTTCACGCTGGTCAGGTTGACCAGGTTGATGACGACGAAGAACACGAGCGCCGACACCCAGGTCGGCACGCCCGGCCACCAGTACTGCACGTAGATCCCGACGGCCGACAGTTCGGCCATGCTGACGAGGATGTACAGCACCCAGTAGTTCCAGCCCGACAGGAAGCCCGTGAAGTGGCCGAAATACTTGTTGGCGAAGTAGCTGAACGAACCTGCGACGGGCTCGTCGACGACCATCTCGCCGAGCTGGCGCATGATGAAGAACGCAACGATGCCGGCCACCGCATAGCCGAGCAGCACGGACGGGCCGGCCATCTTGATCGTCTGCGCGATGCCGAGGAACAGCCCCGTGCCCAGCGCGCCGCCGAGCGCAATCAGCTGGATGTGCCGGTTCTTCAGCCCGCGCTTCAGGCCGTCGCTCTCGTTTCCAGAAACCATGTCTTCTCCACTCTGTCCGCCTCCGCCTGAAGCGGTGCGGCGCGCCTCGGTGTGCCGGGCGCTGTTTTTGCTGTGCCGGCGGCCGTTCGTGGAGCCGCCGGGTTGGGGACTGCAATCTTCGCGTGGCGGCGCCCGATTCCTGTCAGCGTGCCCGCCAGACCGGCCGCCGATTTGTCTCCGCGCCCGCATTGCTGCGGCCACACACGAAAATCCGGCGTCAGTTTAGCGTCGCGACGGCGAAATCGGGTTTCGTAACCCGTTCATGCAAACCCTACATTATGAGATAAGATTGCATCCAGGAGACAAATGAGGAAATAAAAATGCCTGAACCGGTTCTCGACCGCATCGATCGCCACTTGCTTTCGATCCTGCAGGAGAACGGCCGTGCGTCGAACCTCGACCTGGCGAAGGCCGTCGGCCTGTCGCCCGCGCAGACGTTGCGGCGCCACCGGCGGCTGGAAGAGATCGGCGCGATCCGCCGCTATGAAACCCGGCTCTGCCCCGACACGCTCGGCTTCGGCGTCACCGCGTTCGTGCACGTGACGATGGAGCGTGGGCATATCCGCGACCTTTCCAAGTTCCAGAAACTGGTGTCCGATCTCGCGCAGATCCAGGAATGTTTCTCGGTCACGGGCGACATCGACTATGTGCTGAAGGTCGTCGCACACGACCTGAAGGGACTGTCGCAATTCCTGCTCGAAACGCTGATGCGTATTCCCGGCGTGAGTGGCGTGCATTCGAGCGTGTGCCTCGACGAGATCAAGTGCACGAGTGCGATGCCGGTTGAAGCGTGAGAGCCGCCGGCCGGTCGGTCATTCGCAGACGGACGCCTGCGAGATCGGTCGCGTAGTTGCCGTCACGCGGCCGCCGGCGTCGACATGCAGTTCGCGCAGCGTCAGGCGGTCGTACGCGGATCCTGCCGAACCCCAGACTTCATAGTCATGCCCGGCTGCCGGAACGAAAGTCCCGGATACCGGCGGGTCGGAAACCCGCACGGGTTTGCCCCCGCGCAGGTCCTGGTAGTTGGCGCGCGACGTGATCGTGATCGGCTTGCCCGCCGGCACGACATACTCGTGGAAATATTTTGCTGCGTCGTCCGGCACCGGCATGCCGACCGTCTTGTTGACCAGTGCGGACAGGCCCGGCTTGGTTGCGACGATCGTATCCGGGTATCCGGCAAGCAACGATTCGGGTGGCCGGCATCCGCGATTGAAATGGAAATACACGACCGGCCCCCAGTAGGCGCGAATCCGCGCATCCTTCGTCGGGTCGTAAGTCGCATGCGTCCCGCCCTGCGTCGCGCATCCCGCCAGCGCCAGCATCACCAGCGCGGCCGTCAGGCGCCCGGTCGTCGTCTTCGTTGTCATCCCTGCCCCGTTCACCCGAAAGTCGTCATGCATGGCCGCCGTGACCCGCGTGGCCGCGACGGCGGCCGGGATTATGCCATGCATGCACGCCAGGATTCGATATACCAGCCTTTCGAGGCATCTTGTCGATCCTCCTGTTCGGCCGGGCGGTCCCGACATGCGTCCGACACTCGCACGATGGCACCGCCCATGGCAGGTCCGACTCATCAACGTCGATGAATCATCCTTCACCGTCAGTACATCACCCGTTCCCGTGCGACCGACACAAGCCCGGGTGACGCGCACGTTTACCGCACCGCTTCAAACGCACTGATCAGCAACGCCCCCGCCGCAATCACCGCACATCCCGCAGCACGGCGCGGCGTCAGCCGCTCGCCGAGATACACGCGCGCGATCAGTGCCGCGAACACCACGCTCGTTTCGCGCAGCGCCGACACCGGGCCCATCGGCGCGCGTTCCATCGCCCAGATCACGATGCCGTACGCGAGCGCCGCGAACACGCCGCCGCATGCAGCCTTCGCCGTCTCGCCGACATCCTGCGTCAGCCGCAGCGGACCCGCGCGCAGCCGGTAGTACGCGGCCATCATCATGCCCGTCAGTACGAACATCCACGCGGTATAGCCGACCGTGCTGCCGCTTTCCCGCACGCCGATTCCGTCGACCACGCTATAGGCCGCGATCGACACGCCGGTCGCGAACGCGGTCGGCAGCACCTTCGTCATCCGGTGCTTTGCGCCTCGCCCGCCCTCCAGCCCGATCGCCAGGATGCCCGCGCAGATCAGCATGAGCCCACCTTGCGCGCCGGCGTTCAGGTGCTCGCCCGCGAACGCCGCCGCGCCGAGCGTGACGAGCAGCGGCGCGGTGCCGCGCGCAACCGGGTAGGCAACGGTCAGGTCGCCGTGCTCGTAGGCGCGCACCAGCAGCAACGTGTAGACGACGTGGATCACGGCCGATGCGACGACACAGAGCCAGCCCATGAGCGTGATCGGCGCGGCGGCAGGCAGGAACAGCAGCGCGAACAGCCCGATCGCGATCTGCAGCACCGTGGCCGACCGCAGCCGGTCGCCGCTGCTGCGGACGAGCGCATTCCATGACGCATGCAGGAACGCCGCACACAGGACGGCGAACAGAACGGGGATCGGCACGCTGAATTCTCGGTAACGGTCGGCAACATGAAATCGTCGTCGCGGGGCATCCATCGTATGAATACGTCATCCGCTTGTCAAAAACCCGGCACACGCCGCCTCTTGCCGGATCCGGCCGACCGCGCCCTTTCGCCCGCCCCATGCGGCCTGCGTGGCAGGCGGCTCCGCGCGCCGCGAAACGGGCTCGCATAGTTGCGCGCGGTCTGCCCCTTTCCGTTCTCTTTCGCACCGCGTCGCGCCGTAATGAAATCGATACCGCAGCGCAACCGTCGCGAAACCACTCCGCCCCCATATCTTCATACGCGACTGTTCCAATGCGCGTGCTCTCTCGCGAGCTCCGCGCCGAACCGACACGACGACGGGGCCGCTCTCCACCATCGAAGGCCTTACCTGGAGTTTCCCGATGTTCCGTCAAGCCTTGCTCGTCACCGCCTGCGCAGCCGCGGCGCTTGCGCTGTTCGCCTGCGGCGGCAGCGACGATCCGACGTCGACGCCCGCGGTGTCGTCGCAGGATGCGCTGCAGACCGCCACGCCGATCAAGCACGTCGTCGTGATCTACGGTGAAAACATCTCGTTCGACCACTACTTCGGCACGTATCCGAACGCGACGAACCCGTCGGGCGAGCCGGCGTTCACCGCGAAGGCCGGCACGCCGACGCCCAACGGCCTGACGGGCACGCTGCTCACCGCGAACCCCAACTTCACGAACACGGCCAACGGCACCGACGCGGCGAACCCGTTCCGCCTCGACCGCACGCAGGCCGCGACCGCCGACCAGAACCACGCGTACACGGCCGAACAGCTGGCCGAGGACAACGGCCTCGCCGACCTGTTCCCGAAATACACCGGCAAGGGCTCGTCCGGCGGCGCCGGCGCGTTCGGCACGAAGGGCCAGGTGATGGGCTACTTCGACGGCAACACCGTGACCGCACTGTGGAACTACGCGCAGCGCTTCGCGATGAGCGACAACGCATACACGACGGTCTATGGCCCGTCCACGCCGGGCGCACTGAACGTCGTGTCGGGTCAGACCAACGGGATGCAGATCGTCAAGACGTCGAAGCAGCACTCGACGCTCGCAGCCACCTCGTACTACATCAACGACGGCCAGGGCGGCTTCACGATGATCAACGACGTCGACCCCGGCTTCGACGTGTGCTCGAGCACGACCGACCAGGCGATGATGACCGGCAAGAACATCGGCGACCTGCTGAACGGCGCGAAGATCACGTGGGGCGGCTTCATGGGCGGCTTCAACCTGTCGACGACCAACGGCAACGGCACGACCGGCTGCAGCCGCAGCACGGTCGCCACCGCCGTGAACGCCGCGACGGCCGACTACATCCCGCACCACAACTGGTTCCAGTACTACGCGTCGACGTCGAACCCGCAGCACACGCGCCCGAGCTCGATCGCGGCGATCGGTTCGAGCGTCCAGACCGACGGCAAGACGGCGGAACCCGCGAACCACCAGTACGACAGCGACGATTTCTTCGCGGCCGTGAAGGCCGGCAACTTCCCGTCGGTCAGCTTCCTGAAGGCGCCGGCCGCGCAGGATGCACACGCGGGCTACTCGGATCCGCTCGACGAGCAGGCGTTCGTGACGAAGGTCGTCAACTTCCTGCAGCAGCAGCCGGACTGGCAGAACACGGCCGTGATCGTCACCTATGACGACTCGGACGGCTGGTACGACCACGTGTACACGGCGCCGACCCATTCGTCGTCCGACGCCGTCGACCAGGTCAACGGCAACGGCAAGTGCGGCACGGGCGGCACCACCGGCGTGAACGGCGGCACCGTGAACGGCCGCTGCGGCCCGGGCGTGCGCATTCCGCTGATCGTGATCTCGCCGTACGCGAAGCAGAACTATGTCGACCACACGATGATCGACCAGGCATCGGTCGTGCGCTTCATCGAGGACAACTGGCTCGGCGGCCAACGCATCGGCGGCGGTTCGTTCGATGCACTGGCGGGCGACCTGCGCGGGCTGTTCGACTTCACGTCGAAACCGAACACGACGCCGCTGTACCTCGACCCGACGCTCGGCACGGCACTGAGCGCGGCACCGTCGATCTGACCGGCATCCATTGACCGCAGGCCGGCGCATCACGCGCCGGCCGTTTCCATTTGACGCGCCGCTTCGTGCGGCGCCCGATTTCCGACCGACAGCATGACAGCTCGCCCCGCGTTCCCGTCTCCCGACGCCTCCGGCACCCCCGCGCCGCGTTCCCCCTCCCGCCTGCTGCGCCGCGCGGCGTTCGTGCTCGGCGCGGCCGTGCTCGGTTATGGCGCGTTCGCGATCGCGTTCCCCGCGCGGGTGCCTGCCGCAATCGGCACCGTCGTCGCCGGCTGGACGGGCGCGAATCCGCATCCGGTGGTGCTGCAGCGGCCCGCCGCGCAGCCGCTGTCGGCGGTCGCGCAGCTCGGGCGCGCGCTGTTCGTCGATCCGTCGCTGTCCGCGTCGGGCAAGCAGTCGTGCGCGTCGTGCCACAGCCCCGATCATGCATACGGCCCGCCGAACGCGCTCGACGTGCAGCCGGGCGGCCTCGCGATGACGCAGCACGGGTATCGCCCGCCGCCGTCGCTGATGTACCTGTACCGCCAGCCGAACTTCAGCATCGGCCCCGATGCCGGTGAAAACGACGCCGCACCGAGTGTCGCGCAGCAGGCCGCGTCGGCGGCCGGCGTCGTCAAGGCGCAGAAGGTGGCCGGCACGTCGGCCGCGCCGCAACTCGTGCCGCAGGGCGGGATGTTCTGGGACGGCCGCGCGGATACGCTGCAGCAGCAGGCGTTCGGCCCGCTGCTGAATCCGGTCGAGATGGCGAACGCGAGCATCGACGACGTCGCGCGCAAGCTCGCGCAGTCGTCGCACCGCGCGCAGTTCGAGCAGTTGTTCGGGGTGCGCGTGTTCGACAGCCCCCAGCTCGCGGTGTCGGAGGCGATGTTCGCGATCGCGCGGTATCAGGTCGAGGATCCGTCGTTCCATCCGTACAACAGCAAGTACGATCGCTGGCTCGAAGGCCGTGCGCGCCTGTCGCAGGCCGAACTGCGCGGGCTGCGCCTGTTCAACGATCCGGACAAGGCGAATTGCGCGGGCTGCCACCTGTCGAAGCCCGGCAAGGACGGGCTGCCGCCGATGTTTACCGACTACCAGTACGAGGCGCTCGGCGTGCCGCGCAACCAGCAGCTTGCGCAAAACCGCAACGCGGCGTTCTACGATCTCGGCGTGTGCGGGCCGTTCCGCGACGACCTGAAGGAGCAGACGCAGTATTGCGGGATGTTCCTCACGCCGACGCTGCGCAATTCGGCGACGCGCCAGGTGTTCTTCCACAACGGCGTGTTCCACACGCTCGACCAGGTGATGGCGTTCTACAACGAGCGCAGCATCTCGCCGCAGAAGTTTTATTCGCGCGGCGCGGACGGCAAGGTCGACGAGTACGACGACATCCCGCCGAAGTATCGCGCGAACGTCGACGTGACCGATGCGCCGTTCGATCGCAAGCCGGGCGACAAACCCGCGATGACGGCGCATGATATCAAGGATATCGAAGCGTTCCTCGGCACGCTGAACGACGAGCCGGTGCGGCACTGAGCGCCGCTTGACCGCCGCGCCGCGTCAGCGGCGCGCGCGGATGCAAAGGAAGGCCGGCGCCAGCGACAGCTCCGCATGGAGCCGTTCGGACGCGGCCTTCATCTCCGGCAGCGGCTTCGGTTCGACGAACCGGTCGAGCCGCCAGCCGCTGTCGGCTACCGCGTTCAGGATGTCGGCGAGCGGCCGCCGCCAGGCCTCGACATACGGCTTCGGCTCGCCGAAGCCCGACCAGTGAAAGCCGAACCGGGACGTGTCGAAATACGTGCCCTCGCCGCGCGTGCGTTCGTCCATCCAGTCGCGCATCGGATGCGCCATCGAGAACACGAGCGTCGCTCCCGGCCGCGCGATGCGCCGGAATTCGCGCAGCGGCGCTTCGAGATCGCGCACGTAGTCGAATGCCAGCGAACACAGCACCTTGTCGAAGCGGCCGTCGGGCAGCCAGTCAAGCGGCACCGACAGGTCGCCTTCGGCCACCTCGACCGCAAGACCCGCGCAACGCGTGCGGGCGAGCGCAACCATCTCCGGCGTGACGTCGAATGCGTGCACGGTCGCGCCGTGGCGCGCGAGGTGCTCGCTGCAGATGCCGGGCCCGCAGCCGGCGTCGAGCACCGTCAGGCCGTCGACGTCGCCGAGCAGCGCCATAGTCGCAGGACGCTCGTAGAGCGCGTTGTGCGCCTTGGTCGGCGCGATGTCCGCATAGCGTTGCGCGAAGCTCGCATACGCGCGGCGGCCGGGGGGATCGTTCGAATCGGTCATGCGGCATCCGTCGTCGGAAACGGGGAGTGTCGATTCTGCCCGATCGGACGACCGATGGCGACCAGCGTCCGCGCCCCGTCAGGAAAGGCTGTCGAGCAGCCGATACCAGGCCACTCCGGCCGCGATATAGAAGCGCTGCAGCCCGTGAAACGGAATCGGCCGGATCGGCGTGGCCCGGAACGGCAGCGGCAGTTGCGCATCGCCGGACAGGTGCGCGGCCAGATGCTTGCCGAGCGTCGTCGCCATCGCGATGCCGCGGCCGTTGTAGCCGAGCGCGATCGTCACGCCCGGCGCGGGCTCGTGCACGTGCGGCATGAAATCCGCGGTGATCGCGACGCGCCCCGCCCAGCGGTATTCGAACCGGACGCCCTTCAGCTGCGGATAAAGCAACGTCGTCGCGCGCTCGAGATGGCGCCAGTCGCTCGTCGCACGCGGCTCCGCGAACGGGCCGCGGCCACCCATCAGCAGGCGGCCGGCCGCGTCGCGGCGGAAGTACAGCAGCAGGCGCCGTGCATCCGATGCGACCTCGCCGCCGGCAAGAATGTCGCGACCGAGATCCGGCGCGAGCGGCTGCGTCGCGACGATGAAACTGTTCGCGGCGATCACCGACTGGCGCAAGCCGGGCCACAGCGCGTCCGTGTAGCCGTTGGTCGCGATCACGACGCGATCCGCGGACAGCGTCGCACCACCGGCCGTCGCGATCCGCCAGCGGCCGTCGGCACGCGTCAGCCCGACGGCGCGCGTCAGCCCGTGCACGACCGCCCCGCTCGCCTGCGCGGCGCGCACGAGGCCGCGCGTATAGCTGAGCGGCTGCACGCTGCCTGCGCGGCGATCGATCCAGCCGCCCGCATACGCGTGCGTGCCGAGCCGCCGCGCGACGTCGTCGCGGCCGAGCACTTCGACCGGTGCGCCGCGCGCGGCCCACTGCTGCGCACGGCGCGCGACCGTATCGAGCATCGCGGCGGTCGGCGCCGGCTGGATCCAGCCATGGCGACGCGCATCGCAGTCGATCGCGTGCCGCGCGATCAGGTCGAACACCGTGTCGGCCGCGCCGCCGACCACGCCGGCAAGCTGCTCGCCGGCCTCGTCGCCGAACCGGCGGATCAGTTCGTCGGGATCGTATTTCAGCCCGGGGATCACTTGCCCGCCGTTGCGGCCCGACGCACCCCAGCCCGGCTGCGCGCCGTCGATCACGCGCACGTTCGCACCGCGTTCGGCCAGGTGGAGCGCGGTCGACAGACCCGTGAAGCCGGCACCGACGATCGCCACGTCGCACGATGCCGACGCATCGAGCGCGGGGGTGTCAGGCGCCGGCGCGGCCGTCGCCGCCCACAGCGAATCCGGCCACCGGGAGTCGGGCCATGCGGGTGCCGGTTTCCTTTCGCTCATGTTCGATCCGGGTTGGCGGCGCCGTCCGACGCCAGCAGGCGGCGCAGGAATTCCTGCGTGCGCGGATGCGTCGGCTGCGTGAGCACGTCGCGTGCAGGCCCGCTTTCGCAGATGGTGCCGTCGTGCAGGAAGCACACGCGATCGGCCACCTCGCGCGCGAACCCCATCTCGTGCGTGACGACCACCATGGTCATTCCGTCGCGCGCGAGCCCGCGCATCACGCCGAGCACCTCGCCGACGAGTTCGGGGTCGAGCGCCGACGTCGGCTCGTCGAACAGGATCGCCTGCGGCTCCATCGCCAGCGCGCGTGCGATCGCGACGCGCTGCTGCTGGCCGCCCGACAGCTCGGACGGGTACGCATTCATCCGGTGCGCGAGCCCGACCTTGTCGAGCAGCGCGCGGGCCTGCTCGCGTGCCTGCGCGGCCGGCACGCGCCGCACGTGCACGGGGCCTTCCATCACGTTCTCGAGCGCGGTGCGGTGCGCGAACAGGTTGAAGCGCTGGAACACCATGCCGACCCGCATCCGCAGCTCATGGATACGCGTCGAATGCGCATCGACCTTCACGCCGTCGATCGTGATCGAGCCTTCGTCGTAGGTCTCGAAGCCGTTGATACAGCGCAGCACGGTCGATTTGCCCGAGCCGGACGGCCCGATCAGGCACACGACCTCGCCCTGCCGCACGTCGAGACTCACGCCCTTCAGCACCGCGTGCTGCTGGAAGCGCTTGTGTATCGAATCGATCCGGATCATGCGCCTCTCCTCAGCGTGAGCCGCTTGCCGAGCCGGTTCACGCCGAACATCAGCGGCAGGCCGAGCGCGAGATACAGCAGCGCGACGAGCGTATAGACGCTCATGTTCTGGAATGTCGACGACGCGATCAACTGGCCGGCCCGCGTGATCTCCGCGACCGTGATCGTCGACGCGACCGATGAATCCTTCAGCAGCATCACGAGCGTGTTGCCGTATGGCGGCAGCGCGATGCGGAACGCCTGCGGCAACACCACGCGCCGCATGATCATCGGCCCGCGCATGCCGATCGCGTGCGCGGCCTCGATCTGGCCGCGGTCGATCGCCTCGATGCCGGCGCGGAAGTTTTCCGCCTGGTAGGCCGAGTACGCGATGCCGAGGCCGAGCACGCCGGCCTGGAACGCCGACAGTTGCACGCCGAGATCGGGCAGCACGAAGTACATGTAGAACAGCTGCACGATGATCGGCAGCCCGCGGATCACGTTGACGATCGTGCTGCCGGCCGTCGACACGGCGCGGTTGCGCGACACCTTCAGCAGCGCGAGGACCAGCCCGAGCACCGAGCTGAGCACGAACGCGCATGCCGTGATCTCGATCGTGACCACCGCCCCCTTCAACAGGATCGGCAGGAAATCGATCGCGTTCTGAAAAAACATGAGGTCTCCTATGCGACAGCGGAGCGGGCCGCCGCAGCGGGTGCCCGCAAGGCGCGGGCGATACCGGCGTGGAACCGGGGGCCGGCGCTCAGCTCATGTGCCACTTCTGCAGGATTTGCTGCAGCGTGCCGTCGGTTTTCATCTTGCGGATCGCGCCGTTGAGCTGCTCGAGCGTCGCGGTATCGCCCTTGCGCACGATGAAGCAGACCTGCCCCTTCACGACGCTCTGGTATTCGGGCACGAGCCGCACCTGGCGGTTGACGCCGTGCTCGATCTGGTACGCGACGATCGGCTGGTCGGCGAAGCCGGCCTTGATGCGCCCGAGCGCGACGTCGCGCATGATGTCGGCGATCGAATCGTAGGTCCGGACTTCCTTGAAGATGCCCTTCTTGTTGAGCGCGTCGACGAACGCCGTGCCGACCTGCGCGCCGACCACCTGCCCCTTGAAATCGTCCATCGACGTATAGCGGCCCGGGTCGTCCGCCTTCACGATCAGGCCTTCGCCGAACGAATAGACCGTGTCGGAGAAATCGACGACCTGCTGGCGCGCCGGCGTCTTCAGCATCGCGGCCGAGATGATGTCGATCTTCTGCGTGGTGAGCGACGGGATGAGCGCAGAGAACACGGTCTGCTGAACGTCGACGCGGAAACCGGCCGATTTCCCGGCCGCGGTGATCGCGTCGACCATCATCCCCTGGATCGAATTGCTCTTGACGTCGAGAAACGTGAACGGCACGCCGGTGGCCGTCGCGCCGACCTTCAGCGTCGGCTCGGCCGCGACGGCGCCCGCCGATGCCGCCGAAATGGCGATACAGGTGGCGAAACCGGCGGCCAGTGCGCCGAACTGCTTGATGAACGAAACCATGGTGTCCCCTTCTCGAATAATCCGGTGCGCCGCCAGTCGCTCATCGACGTTGCGACGTGACTTCATCTTAAAACGAATCAAAAACATCGCAAATAGATTTTTGCGTATCGATATTCGATACGATATGATTCGATATCGAATCGATCAAGCCCCCTTGCTCATGGAAACATCGCCCGATCAGTCAAACGACCTGCTGTTCAACCAGTCGCTGGAGAAAGGGCTGAACGTGCTGCGCGCGTTCAGCGCGAAGCGGCGCACGATGACGCTTGCGGAAGTGGCCGATGCGGCGGGGATGACGAAGAGCTCGGCGCAGCGGATGGTCTATACGCTCGAGAAGCTCGGCTATATCCGCAAGCATCCGGTCACGCGGCGTTACCAGCTCACGCCGCACGTGATGCGGATCGGCTTCAACTACCTCGCGGCCGATACGCTGATCGACGTCGCGAATCCGTTCCTGTCCGAGCTCACGAACCTGACCGGCGAAACCACCAACCTCACCGAGCCGGACGAGGACGAGATGGTGTACGTCGCGCGTTTCGTGTCGACGAAGTTCGTGCCGATCCACATGCCGATCGGCAGCCGCATCCCGATGTATTGCACCGGCAGCGGCCGCGCGTTCCTGAGCGCGCTGCCGCCGGACGACGCGCGCGCGCGGCTCGACGGCATGGCGCGCACGCCGCACACGCCGCGCACGGTCACGGCGCTCGACGCGCTCGTCGCGCTGCTCGACAGCGCAAGGCAAGAAGGCTACGCCACCAATCAGGAAGAACTGTTCATCGGCGACATGTCGATCGCGGCGCCCGTGCTCGGCAGCCAGGGGCAGCCCGTCGCGGCCGTGCATGTGGTCGCGCCGACGAGCCGCTGGACGTTCGACGACGCGCGCCGCAAGCTCGCGCCGGCCGTGATCGACTGCGCGCGCGGCATCAGCAATTCGATCCGGACGCTCGAATAGCGACGGCGATACGGTAAACGGCACGCCGCGGCATTGCGCAGCGGCGGCGCTCGATCACTGCTGCGGCTTCCGCGGATTCTCGGTGCGATAGGTACGGTTCGGGCGCAATACGAGTTGCTTCGCCGCGGTGTCGAGTTCCTTGCCGTGATACAGGTCGACGCACTTCAGGAAATCGAACTTCACGCCCTTCACTTCCGCTTCGACGACCGGATTCCGGTAATCGCGCGCGAGATACTTCACCACCAGCGCGTGAATGATGTCCGGCGCGCGCTCCATGTCGTAGTAGGTCCAGTCGCGCAACGCACTGGTGCTGCTGCCGATATCCTTGCTCGCGCCGGGCTCCTGCTTGTAAGCGGTAGCCAGGCACTCCGCGAGCACCATGTCCTTGAAGTTCTGGATATATGTCCTTGAACCGGCCTCCGGCGAGGCTTGCCCGACATCCTTTGCCGAAACCGCCGCGGGATGCAGCGCAACACCGGCCAGCACGACCGCGGCCCAGACTCTCGTCATGACAAACTCCAAAAATTCGCGCGATCGGTACGATACCGTGCGCCGGGCTCGTTGAAGTAGCAGTGGTCGTAGCAGGTGGTGCCATTGAACAAAGTGGCATGACCCTGGGCATCGTCCCAGCCCGATACCTCGAACAGGATGACGCCCCGTTGGCCAGCCAATGGCCCTCCGTTCGACGGCGGGTACTTGACCACCTCTGCCTTCCCCCATCGTTGCTCGAGAAAACGAATCAGGTCCCTGACACGAAAGAAGTATTGTCGATTGTCATGTCCCGATACCGTTTGCCCGAGGATTCGGGGGATCGCCATCCCGGCCTCGCCGAGGATATAACTCATCCTTACTGCGCATGTATTGCTCCACCGCTGCGACGGACTCGGATTGTTGACGTTCTTCTCGACGAACCCGCCGATCACTTTCGCGACACGCTCGCCAGAGTTGGCTGGGTCGTAGATGCGCTGCGATGCCGCCCACGCGACGGCAAATGACGGTCGTTTCACTTTGGCTCCTTGCAATTGAAATGCGTTCGATTGCCCCGAACACATCAAAAATTACGGATTTTCATGGTTCCGAACGCCTTCGGCGCTATCGATCCATGCGCGAAGCAGCATGACACGAAAGGTAATCGAAAGACAAATAACAAGACAACGCAGGGGCAGTCGGCGGCTTCTTGTGCTGCCCTTTCGCCTCCTCGTTTTCCCGGATCCCGTCCGCCTTGACTCCCGCGGCCCGGTCGACCACACTTCGGACACCAAAAGTGTGATCACAGATCGCAGATCAAACCCTGGAGAACCCCGCCTTGGTGCCTCGTATCGTCCCGCCCGCACTGAAAGCCATCGAACAGGAAACGATGGCCGACAAGGTCTATCAGCAACTGCGCGAAGCGCTGATGAGCGGCCGTTTCGCGCCCGGCCAGGCATTGAGCCTGCGCAGCGTCGCCGAAGCGGTCGGCTCGTCGACGATGCCCGTGCGCGCGGCGCTCACGCGGTTGCGCGCCGAACGCGCGCTGGTCGACGGCCCGAACCGTGCGCTCGTCGTCCCGCCGATGACGCTCGACATGCTCGACGAACTGCGCGACGTGCGGATAGCACTCGAAGGCTGCATCGCCGAGCGCGCTTGCGCGCGGATGACCGGCACGCAGATCGCCGCCGTGCGCAAGACCTGCGAGACGATGCAGGCACACGTCGAAGCCGGTCGCTCGCGCGCCTACCTGCAGAGCAATTTCGCATTCCACAGCGCGATCTACGCGCACGGCGCGAGCGAAAGCACGCTCGCAATCGTCGAAAACCTGTGGATGCGCGTCGGGCCGTTTCTCAACATGGTCGCGCTCGACATCCCGCACATGCGGCGCTCGATGGACGCACACCGCGCGATCGTCGATGCGCTCGAACGGCGCGACGGAGCGGGCGTGCGGGCCGGCATCGCGCTTGACATCGGCGGCGCCGCGCACGACCTCGCCGAGACGCTGCGGGCCGAACAGACACCGCGGTCCATGAACGCAAAGCCGTAGCGGCCGCTTGCCGCGGTCACCTGATCTCGAGCAGCCGCATCCGACAACACCAACGATGGAGACAACCCGACATGACTGCTTCCGACCTGCTGAAACCCTATGACGGCCTGCGCGTCCTCGTGACGGGCGGCGCATCCGGCATCGGCCTCGAGATCGCCGATGCGTTCGCGGAGTGCGGCGCGCGCGTGCACGTGTGCGACGCGTCGCAAGCCGCGATCGCGGCGCTCGCCGACCGGCCGCCGCGCGCCGGGGCCAGCGCGATCAGTGCGACGTTGGCCGATGTATCCGATCCGGCCGCCGTCGAGCGCGTGTTCGCCGACGTATCGGCCACGCTCGGCGGCCTCGACGTGCTGGTCAACAACGCGGGCATCGCAGGCCCGACGGGCGGCATCGACGAGATCGCCCCCGTGCAGTGGGAGCAAACCATCGCGATCAACCTGAATGCGCAATTCCAGTTCGCGCGCCTCGCAGTGCCGCTGCTGCGCGAATCCAAACACGGCGGCGCGATCATCGCGCTGTCGTCGGTCGCGGGCCGGCTCGGCTACGCGTTCCGTACACCGTACGCGGCGACCAAGTGGGCCGTGGTCGGCCTCGTGAAGAGCCTCGCAATCGAGCTCGGGCCGCTCGGCATCCGCGTGAACGCGATCCAGCCCGGCATCGTGCGCGGCCCCCGGATGCGCCGGGTGATCGATGCGCGCGCGCAGCAGCTCGGCATCGGTTACGAAGAAATGGAAAAGCGCTACCTCGAGAAGATCTCGCTGCGGCGCATGACCGATCCGGCCGAGATCGCCGCGACCGCGCTGTTCCTGTGCTCGCCGGGCGGACACGGGATCACCGGGCAGGCGATTTCCGTCTGCGGCAACGTCGAAGTGCTCTGACGCCTCCTGCATCGCTCACCAAAAGGAATCCCTCCGTGGCAAACGCTCGTAAAGTCATCATCACCTGCGCGCCGACCGGCGCGATCCATACGCCGTCGATGTCGCCGTACCTGCCCGTGACGCCGCACGAGATCGAGACGGCCGCCGTCGCGGCGGCGCAGGCCGGTGCGGCGATCCTGCACCTGCACGCACGCAACCCGTCCGACGGCAAGCCGACTCAGGATCCGGCCGTGTTCGCCGAATTCCTGCCGCGCATCAAGGCGCAGACCGACGCGGTGATCAACCTCACGTCGGGTGGAAGCCCGCACATGACGGTCGACGAACGGTTGCAGCCCGCGCTGCATTTCCAGCCCGAGGTCGCGTCGCTGAACATGGGCTCGATGAACTTCGGGCTGTACCCGATGCTCGAGCGCTTCCGCGAGTTGAAGCATCCGTGGGAGCGAGAACATCTCGAGAAGAGCCGCGACCTCGTGTTCAAGAACACGTTCGCCGACATCGAGACGATCCTCACGCGCTGCGGCGCGAACGGTACGCGTTTCGAATTCGAGTGCTACGACATCTCGCACCTGTACAACCTCGCGCATTTCGTCGACCTCGGGCTCGCGAAGCCACCGTTCTTCGTGCAGAGCGTGTTCGGCCTGCTCGGCGGGATCGGTGCGCACCCGGAAGACCTGATGCACATGCGCCGCACGGCCGACCGCCTGTTCGGCGGCGACTACGTGTGGTCGATCCTCGGTGCCGGCCGCAACCAGATTCCGCTCGCGACGATCGGCGCCGCGCAGGGCGCGAACGTGCGCGTCGGGCTCGAGGATTCGCTGTGGATCGCGCCCGGCAAGCTCGCGGAATCGAGCGCCGCCCAGGTACTGAAGATGCGGCAGGTGCTCGAAGGCCTGTCTCTGGAGATCGCGACGCCGGCCGAGGCGCGCGCGATGCTCGCACTCAAGGGCGGCGACGCGGTGAATTTCTGATCTCCGGGTAGCGCCCCAACACCAGGCCCCGCAAGCGCAGTGACAAGGCGCCGGCCCGAGCCGGCCGACGCCAGGACGCCTATCATCGCCCCGCTCCGTTCGAGCGCCGCCGGCGCGGCTCCGTCGTCTGCCCATCCGCTGCATGCACGCAGCGGCATCTGCCGAACGCGGCGCACCGTGCTTGCCGTGCGCGCCGGTTCGCCCTTACCGGAGTCGTCCGCATGTCCACTCAACACGCCCATGCCCTGCCTTCCGCCGCCGGCGACGCGAGCGCGTCGCTGAACCGGCTGCTGTTCCGCAAACTCTTGCCGCTGCTGATCGCCGCCTACGTGATCAGCTTCCTCGACCGCACCAACATCGCGTTCGCCAAACACTCGATGGGGGTCGATCTCGGCATTTCATCCGCTGCGTACGGGCTCGGCGCGGGCCTGTTCTTCCTGACCTATGCGCTCTTCGAAATCCCGAGCAACCTGATCATGCATCGCGTCGGCGCGCGCTTCTGGATCACGCGGATCATGGTCACGTGGGGCGTGCTGTCGGTCGCGATGGCGTTTGTCAGCGGCGCGACGTCGTTCTACGTGATGCGCCTGCTGCTCGGCGCCGCCGAAGCCGGCCTGTTTCCCGGCGTGATGCTGTACCTGACTTATTGGTTCGGCCGCGAGGAGCGTGCGCGCGCTACCGGCTATTTCCTGCTCGGCGTGTGCATCGCAAACATCGTCGGCGGACCGCTGGCCGGCGCGCTGATCGAACTCGACGGCACGCTCGGCTTCCATGGCTGGCAATGGCTGTTCGTCGTCGAAGGAATCCCCGCGATCCTGCTCGCGTTCGTCGTGTGGACGCGGTTGCCGGATCGCCCGAGTACCGCACCGTGGCTCTCACCGGAAACCGGCCGCGCGCTCGAGCGCACGCTGGCCACCGAACAGGACGCGGGCATCGCCACGCACGGCGGCCATACGTTCGGCGCCGCGCTGCGCGATCCGCAGATCTGGCTCGCGATCTTCGTGTACTTCTGCCACCAGTTGACGATCTACACGGTGATCTTCTTCCTGCCGGGCATCATCGGCGCGTCGGGGCGCCTCTCTCCGTTCGCGGTCGGGTTGCTGACTGCGCTGCCCTGGCTCGCCGCCGCGTTCGGGGCTGCGACGCTGCCGCGCTTCGCGCGCCAGTCGCGTCATTCACGCCGGATGCTGTGCGCGGGGCTGGTCGTGATGGCGGCCGGGATGGTTGGCGCCGCGCATACGTCGCCTGTCGCGGGGCTCGCCTGCGTGTGTGTAGCCGCGTCGATGTTCTTCGTCGTGCAGTCGATCGTGTTCACGTTTCCCGCATCGCGGCTCGCCGGCAGCGCACTGGCCGGCGGGCTCGGGCTCGTGAATACGTGCGGGCTGCTCGGCGGCTTCGTCGGACCGACTGTCGTCGGCGCGATCGAACAGGCAACCGGCAATGCGAAGAACGGGCTGACGCTGCTTGCGGCCGCGCTCGTCGTCGCTGCGTTCGCGAGCCTCGCATTGCGTCACGGGCACGAGCGACCCGATGCGCGGTCGCGCGGTTGACGGCCGGTGTAACTCGAGCCGGTGCGATGCGGGCTTCGAACCTTGCCCGCATCGCGCCTTACCCCGTCGGCACGTTCGGGTCGAAACCTGTCGGTCACTTCTCGTGCGCACTTGAGCGCGCGCCTCTGCGTGTCATTGCAGAAACTCCAGACGTAGTTGATGCGATCGCGAAACCGAGAAAAAACGGCAAGCAGCGTACCCGCCGGCGCCTGCCTCGCGTATCGATCTGCTGTACGTACGCGCTAATGCGTCGCCACCTCCCGCGCGCGCACCGCCTCGTCCGCCTTCGCCCGCCGCTCGCCCAGCCCCTCCGCAAACCGGTACGCAACAAGCGCCCCGGCCACTGCAAGCAGCATCGGCACGAGGCTGTCGTGATTCGCGCGCGTGAATTCGAGCAGCAGCACGACCGCCGTGATCGGCATCTGCATCGACGCCGCAAGAAACGCGGTTGCGCCGACGAGCGCACACCCGCCGATCGATGCGCCCGGCCAGACGAGGCTCCACAGCCCGCCGAGCACGATGCCGAGCAGCGCGCCGTTCGCGAGTCCCGGCGTCAGCAGGCCGCCCTCCGCGCCCGCGCGCAGGCTGCCCGCCTCGATCAGCACCTTCAGCACGAGCAGCGTCGCCGCGAGGCCGATCGTCAGCGTGCCGTCGAAGCCGAGCGACGCCGGCCCCTTGCCGTTGCCGAGCAGTTGCGGAAACCGCATCGCGAGCATGCCGATCACCGCGAAGTTGACCAGCGCGAGCACCGGCAGCCGCCAGTCTTTCGGCGCGTTCGCCCGCGCGCGGGTCGTGAGCCGCACGAAGCCGTACGCGGCGAAGCCGAACAGCGGCCCGCAGCCGATCGACCAGGCGACGAGCGGCGTGCTCAGCACGAACGCGGGAACCGTGTACTGGTGTTCGTTGCCGAGGCCGAGCCACGCGACGGCCGCCGCGATCGCCGACGTCACGACCGCGACGATCAGCGCACGCAGTTCGAACGTGCCGAGCAGCACTTCGAGCACGAAGATCGCGCCGCCGAGCGGCACGTTGTAGACAGCCGCGAGGCCGGCGCCGGCACCGCACGCAACCATCAGCCGGCAGTCGTCCGGCGTGAGCCCGGCGCGATGCGCAAGCCGCCCGGCAAGCAGCGAGCCGATTTCGCGCGGCGCGACTTCGCGGCCGAGCGGCGAACCGAGCGCAACGGTGACGATCTGCAGCAGCGCGTGGATCGTCGTGCTGACGAACGGCATCCGCGGATCGGCCGCACGCACCGCGCGGCGAATGCTGACGAGCGGCCGGCCGTACCGGTAAAGCGCCCACCAGCCGCCGCCGGCGACGATTCCGCAGACGATCAGCACCGCGAGCCGGCGCAGCGGATCGGCATCGGTCACGCCGGTGAGGAAGCTCTCGGTGCCGATCACGTGCGCGATGCTGTAACCGTACGCAACGTGCTGGATCGCATGCAGCAGCAACGCGAGCAGCATGCCTCCGAGGCCCGCGCCGACGCCGGTCAGGATCGTGACGACGGCCACGCGCGCGAACGGGCTGGCGGGCGGGGAAGCGGATGCGGGAGCGGACGGGAGATCGAGGCGCATGAGGTCGGCGAACAGGAATCGAAAGGACGGCGCGCAACACGCGTGCCGTCGTCAGGACCGCATCGTAGGCTCGCGCCTCTCATGCAACAAACGTATTTTTCGAATCGACTCATGTATTTCATGAATACATGAGCATGGACGGCTTGTCGCCACATTCCGCATCAACCCGGTCGATCCGGATAAGTGATGCGTTCCGGTTCACGCCGCATCTGTAGAAAAAGCACGCACCGCGCATCAAGACCAGCCCTCGATCGTCAGGCCCGTCTCGGCAGCCGCCTGCTCAGGTGTCACGTCGCGCACGTGCTGACCGAACGTCCACACGTGCTGCTCCGGATCGCGCGCGCGATAGGTGCGGTCTCCATAGAACTGGTCGGCCGGTTCCTGCAGGATTTCCGCGCCGGCCTGCCGCGCGTGTTCGCAATGCGCGTCGAGGCCGTCGGCAAGCTGCACGTGCACGCTTTGCGTGTTCCTGCCGCCGATCTCTTGCGGGCTCGCAACGAAATCGGCCCAGTGTCCGCCGATCATCACGACGCCGCCGCGATGCGTGAGCTCCGCATGCGTGACCTCGCCTTCAGGCGTACGGACGACGATGCCGCGTGCGAAGCCGAACGCGCGCTCCAGCCATTCGAGCGCGGCGCCCGGATCGCGGTAGTACACGGCGGCGCTGATCGGCGGATGGCGGTCGGGCTGGGGCATCGTGTGTCTCCGGTCGTGGGCACGAGCGGCTCATTCTCCGCGCGTCGGCCGAACCGATCAACCGCCGCGCCGCGCCCCGCGCATGTTGCAACGGCGCGACAGACGGCACGCCTCAAACGGATGCTGCCCGCGCGCGATAACGCAAAAACGACCGGCCTCGGGTGCGCGCGGCGCGTCGTGTCAGTTTTGTGAAGGACTCTTGCAGGATTCGGAAAGGTGCGCTCGCGGCCCAGGCGGCCTTGCGCGCGCAATGCATTCCTATACTTGCGCCGAACTTTCGTTTCCAGTCCCACACGCAGGAGCTTCACCATGAAAAAAACCCTCATCGCCGGCGCTTGCGCGGCCGCGCTGTTCGCCCCGCTCGCCCACGCGCAAAGCTCGGTCACGCTGTACGGCCTGATCGACGCCGGCATCGCCTATACCAACAACGCCGGCGGCGCATCGCTGTGGCGCATGACCACCGGCACGATCAACGGCAGCCGCTTCGGCCTGCGCGGCACCGAGGATCTCGGCGGCGGCGTGAAGGCGCTGTTCGTGCTGGAGAACGGCTTCAACGCGAACAACGGCGCGCTCGGCCAGGACGGCAAGCTGTTCGGCCGCCATGCGTATGTCGGCCTGAGCGGTAACGGCTACGGCACGCTGACCCTCGGCCGCCAGTACGACACGATGGTCGACTTCGTCGCGCCGCTGTCCGCGACGGCCGGCGACTTCGGCGATGCGGGCTTCGCGCATCCGTTCGACAACGACAACCTGAACCACTCGCTGCGCATCAACAACGCGGTCAAGTACACGAGCGATACGGTCGCGGGCTTCAAGGTCGGCGCAATGTACGCGTTCTCCAACTCGACGAACTTCAGTGCGAACCGCGCGTACAGCGTCGCGGCGAGCTATACGAACGGCCCGTTGAAGCTGGCCGGCGCGTACCTGCAGATGAACGGCACGAAGGGCTCGACGAGCGCCAGCCCCGGCGCGACCGATTCGGCCGAAGCGAAGAGCGTGAACCAGGGCGGCTGGTCGATCTGCTCGGACCGCATGCGCTCGTACGGCGGCGGCGTCAGCTACGTGTTCGGCCCGGCGACCGTCGGCTTCGTCTATACGCGCTCGCAGTACGACAATACGGGCTCGTTCGGCTCCAGCGGCCAGGTCGCGTTCAACAACTACGACGTGAACGTGCGTTATGCGGTGACGCCGGCGGTCAGCCTCGGCGCGGCTTACGTGTACACGGACGCCAGCGTGTCGAACCCCGACAGCAAGCACGGCACCGATCCGAAGTGGCATCAGGTCGACCTGCAGGCCGTGTACAAGCTGTCGCGCCGCACCGACCTGTATGCGGAAGCGATGTACCAGCACGCGTCCGGCCGCGGCTACCAGGCGTTCATCAACGGTTCGGGCGGCGCGTCGAGCACGCCGAACCAGATCGTCGGCGCGATCGGCATGCGCACTCGCTTCTGACCGGTGCGATGCAACGTCGCCCGCCGGCCGGCCACGAACCCGCGTTCGCATGCGGGTTCGGTCGCCGCGGGCGACGCGCCCAAATGTTGTGCCATCTGGAAGGCAGCCTGCCTGGAATCGGGGTTTTTGCGCGCACAAGCGCTGCGTAGACTCGTATCGAAGGTCCGGGGCGCGCATCGCGCGTCGAACCGGCCGTCTACCCCATACCCAGGAGAACCTCGTGAAATCGCTCGTCGTTACCGCCGCCGCTGCCGTCCTGCTTGCCGCACCGGCCCTGTCGTTCGCCCAGTCGGCGAAGTCGCCCGTCACGCGCGCGCAGGTGCTGCAGGAACTGGTCGATCTCGAGTCGGTCGGCTACAACCCGGCGCGCGGTGAAGCCGGCAACTATCCGGAAGACATCATGGCGGCGCAGGAACGACTGCAGGCGAAGCGTCTCGCGGAACGGAAGGCCGCGCAGGCCGCATACGGCCCGGCCGGCGAGCCGGCAACCGAATCGGGCACGGCGGCGAAGCCCGCGCTGTGACGACGTGACGAAGCGCATCGCCCGCATGAATCGTGTGCTGCGGGCGATGCGCTTGTTGCGTGTGCATGAAGAAGCCTGCCGCGCGATCACCGGCCTTCGCAACGTATCGACGTGCCGGTGCGCGCCCCGCCCTCAGGCGGCCTGCGGTTCGCGACCGAGCGCGTTCAGCATCTCGACGTCGCGCGCGATCATCCCCGGCACCTGCGCGCGCAGCATCTCGACCCAGGTCCGCACTTTCGCGTCGACGAAGCGGCGCGACGGATACAGCGCATACACGTTCATCTTCTGCAGGATATGTGCGGGCAGCACGCGCACGAGCGTGCCGTCGCGCAGCGCGTCGATCGCCGAGTACAGCGGCAGCATGCCGAGCCCGATGCCGTCGCGGATCGCGAGTGCGAGCGATTCGGCCGTATTGGTCTGCACCGGCCCGGCAACGTGGATCTGCTCGACGCCTTCGGGCCCTTCGAGCACCCATTCGTGCGTCGGGAATGCCGGCGTGCACAGCGTCAGGCACGCGTGCGCGGCGAGATCCTGCGGACGGGCGGGCACGCCGTGCCGTTTCACATAGTCGGGCGACGCGCACAGGATGCTGAACGTCGATCCGAGCAGGTGCGACACGAGTTCCGAATCAGGCAGCGACGACGCGGTCACGACGGCCATGTCGCTCGTGCCGTCGAACAGGTCGGGCATGCGCTGGGACAGCGACAGTTCGATCGATACGTCCGGGAACTGCGCGTGATAGCGCGTCAGCGTGGGCAATACATAGTGATGACCGACACTCGCGAAACTGTGCATGCGCAGCACGCCGGCCGGCCGTTCGTGCGCGCAGCTCGCCTCTTCTTCCGCGCGGTCGACGTCGGCGAGGATCTGGCGGCAGCGCCGCAGATAGCTTTCGCCGGCCGACGTCAGCGCGAGGCGGCGGGTCGAGCGATTCATCAGGCGGGTGCGCAGGCGCGCCTCGAGCTCCGACACCGCGCGCGACATCGCGCCCGTCGTCGAATTCAGCGATTGTGCGGCAGCCGTGAAGCTGCCGGTCTCGACGACGCGCGAAAACACCCGCATGTTTTGTAGGGTATCCATTCCTGTGAGCAACCTGTAGCGGAGCCGCTATTTTCCTCCACTGGATGCGACAGATTGTTACTCCGGCTGCAACTATCGTTTCCCGGCAGCTGCGTTAATGCGCGGGCGCCGCACTCCTACAATCGGCGCCTCACCAGTCGAACGGACCCGTTCGGATGCGCCGCGGCACCGTGCCCGGCCCTGCACGGGCCCCCTCTTTTCATGAAGCCACAACCTGCGATCGAGCGAACTTCCATCGAACCGGCACGATGGCGATCATGGCTCGATCCGCTCGGCGACGCGGCACGCGACTGGGCCGTCAGCGACGGGCTGATCTGGCTGCACCTCGCGAAGACCGTGTTCGCGGCGCTCCTTGCGATGGGCATCGCGATGCGTCTGGAGATGTCGCAGCCGCGCACGGCGATGACGACCGTGTTCGTGCTGATGCAGCCGCTGTCGGGGATGGTGTTCGCGAAGAGTTTCTACCGCATGCTCGGCACGGCGGCCGGCCTCGTCGCCGCGCTCGCGCTCGGCGGGCTGTTCGCGCAGCAGCCCGAGCTGTACATGGCCGGCATCACGCTGTGGATCGGCGGCTGCATCGCGCTGGCGGTGCGCAACCGCCACTTCCGCTGGTACGGCTTCGTGCTCGCCGGCTACACGGCCGCGCTGATCGGCCTGCCGGCGGTGATGACGCCGCAGACGCTGTTCCAGTCCGCGCTCACGCGCGCCGCGGAAGTCGCGCTCGGCATCGCATGCTCGGGCGCGGTCAGCGCGTTGATCCTGCCGCTCAGCTCCGCGAAAGCGCTGATGCGCTCGCTGAGCACACGCCACGCGACGTTTGCGGCCTTCACGGCCGGCGCGCTCGCGGGCGACGTCGCACGCGGCGATTTCGAGCGGCGCTTCGCCGATTTCGTCGACGACATCGTCGGCTTCGAAGCGAACCGCGCGTTCGCATCGTTCGAGGATCCGCACGTTCGCGCGCGCAGCCGCCGGCTCGCACGGCTGAACAGCGAATTCATGAACGCATGCACGCGCCTGCATGCGCTGCACCAGCTCGTCAAGCGCCTGCGCGCGAACGGCTCGGACGCGGTGCTCGACGCGCTGGCGCCGCACGTCGACGCGCTCGCGCAGCGGTTCGCCGCGTTGCGCGACGAGCGGCAGCACGGCATCGCGCCGGCCACCGGTGCAATGCTCGAACTGCGCCGCTTCCACGGTGCGTTGCCGAAGGCCGCGCGCGCGTCGCGGCGGACCATCGAGGAGCATGCGGCCGGCGGCGTGCTCGACTTCGATACCGCGATCGAACTGCTGTACCGCTTCATCGGCGAATACCTCGGCTACGCCGACACCTACGCGTCGCTCGACCAGGACGATCACGCCTTCGAGCGCTCGGTCACGCATTACGCGGTGAAGACCAATTCGTTCTTCGTCGGCTTCGCGTTCCTGCGCACGCTCGTCGCCGTCGGCGCGATGAGCGCGTTCTGGATTGCGTCGGAATGGCCGAGCGGCTCGCTCGCGGTGATCGCCACCGCGATCGCGTGCGCGCTCAGCTCGACGTCGCCGCGCGCACCGAAGTTCGTCGCTCAGATGGGCGTCGGCGCGGCGTTCGCGACCGCCGTCGGTTACCTGTTCCTGTGCTACGTGTATCCGAACATCGACGGCTTCCCGCTGCTGTGCGCGACGCTCGCGCCGGTGCTCGGCCTCGGCGCGTTTCTCGCGATGCGGCCGGGGCTGTCCGGCTACGGGATCGGCTTCGCGGTGTTCTTCTGCCTGCTCGCGGGCCCCGACAACGCGATCGCGTATACGCCCGAGGTGCTGATCAACAACGGGCTGGCCGTCGTCGTCGCGATGCTCGCGTGCTCGCTGGCGTTCGCGGTCGTGTTCCCCACCCATATGCCCTGGCTCACGGGCCGCATCGCGCACGACCTGCGCCGCCAGGTCACGCTTGCATGCGAAGGCGCGCCGGACGGCCTCGCGCAGCGCTTCCAGTCGAGCACGCACGACCTGATGGCGCAGTTGCGCACGCTGCTCGTGCGACGCACGCGGCAGCATCGCGACGCGCTGCGCTGGATGCTGTCGACGCTCGAGGTCGGCCATGCGGTGATCGACCTGCGCGACGAACTGCACGCGTTCTGCGAAGCGAAACCGCCGCAGACGCTGCGCTGGACCGGTTCGATCGACGCGGTGCTGCACGAGCTGCCGCGCTTCTTCGACGATCCGACACCCGGCCACCATGCGCGCACGCTGAAATCGGTGAACCTCGCGATCCGCGCCGCGCAGCACACGCTGCAGGCGTGGTACGCGGTGCCCGACGCGCGCCGCCGCATGCAGCGGATCGTCGGCTGCCTGCACTTCATGCGCAGCGCGCTGCTCGACAAGGACGCACCGTTCAACCGGCGCCGCCATTGAACATCGATGCGCGCACAACGGGATCCTTGTTCCGAATGGAAATAAGCTCTACAGGCGCGGTGATTAATCTTTAAGCAGTGCGAGCCTATAGTTTCCTCACTGCCAGCGAGACTGGCACTCACCCAGGAGAAACAAAATGAAGCCGCTGCACCTCGCCCTCGTTGCCCTGTCGCTCGCCGCTGCTGTCGCCCACGCACAGCCGGCGCCGGCCGACGCCGCACCGCAACAGGCGAACCGCACCGAAGCCGTCAAGGCCGCAGGCCGCGTCGATCGTTCGCAATCGAAGCAGGAAGACCCGAACGCCTGTGTCGGCCCGGTCAGCTTCTGCAACATCTACTTCGGCAGCTGAGCATGACGCCGCGTCGTCACGGCCAGGCCCGCATCGAATCCGCGGGCGGGCGGCGGACCGGCCGATCGCCGCATCGCCGCCCCGCTCCACGCCGCTTCGATTGAAGCGGCGCCTGCCGTTTCAGGCGCCGCGCCCCGGCCGCCAGCCCACTTCGCGCAACGCATCCAGCAGGCGCGCCTGCCCGAGCCCTTCGACCCGCGCACCGCGCGATTCGACGTCGCCGCCCGCGACGAGCGCATTCACGATCGCTTCCTCCACCGCCTCAGCCGCCGCGACGAACAGCGCGGAAATATGGTCGTTGTTGACCATCTTCACGCCGGTGGTCGGCGCGCCCTTGTTGCCGTAGTTCGCGGCCGGCAGCCCGTCGTTACCCGTTGCGAACGCAAGGAAGATGTCGCCGCTCGAATCCTCGGTGCCGCCGCCGACGCGCGCGAGCCCGACGCTCGCGCGCTGCGCGATGCGCGTGCACTGATGCGGCAGCAGCGGCGCGTCGGTCGCGATCGTCACGACGATCGAGCCCATGCCGGACTCGCCTGTCGCGTCGGGCGCGCGGAACGGCGAATGCACGTGGCGCAGCACTTCGCCGACCGGATAACCGGCCACGCGCAGCATCTCGCGTACGCCGTAGTTCGCCTGCACGAGCGCGCCGACGGTCCAGCCACCCGCATCGGCCGCGAGCACGCGCGACGCGGTGCCGATGCCGCCCTTGAACTCGTGGCAGATCATGCCCGTGCCGCCGCCCACGCCGCCTTCGGCAACCGGCCCCGACTGTGCGGCGGCCAGCGCGCGCTGCACGTGTTCGGCGCTCACGTGCTGCCCCCAGATGTCGTTCAGCAGCCCGTCGTAGGTTTCCATCACGACCGGCATGCACCAGTACACGCGGCCGGCCGCCGCTTCCCGCTCGTTCGCGACGAGCGCGTCGCGCACCGCGCCGACGCTGTGCGTGTTCGTATAGGCGATCGGCGTCGTCAGCAGGCCGGCCTCGCGGATCCATTCCAGCCCCGTCGCGTCGCCGTTGCCGTTCAGCACGTGCACGCCCGCGAAACACGGCGAATCGTGCGCGGCGCCCGCGCGCGGCTCGATGACGGTGACGCCGGTGCGGATCGATGCGTCGCCGTTCTCGACGTTCAGCGTGCAATGCCCGACCCGCACGCCCGGAACGTCCGTGATCGCGTTGAAGCGGCCCGGCGTGCCGAGTCCGATGCGGATGCCGAGATCCCTCGTGCGCATGATGCAATTCCTCCAGTCTTTCAATGGTTCGGTGTTGCGGTGTTGCAAGGTGGCGATCCGGCGTTCAGAGCGCACGGAACGCTTCGCTGTGGCGCGCCCAGACGACGTACATCACGAGTGCGGCGACCAGCAGCACAGCAATGATGACCAGGTCGGTCGGCTTCGTCGCCGTCGCCAGCGTCGTGTAGAGCGTGTATGCAGCGCCCGCTACCGCGACGAGCGGCGTCACGGGCCACAGCGGCATCCGGTAATGATGTTCGACGTCGCGGCGCACGAACCGGCTCGCCAGTGCAGCCAGCCCGACGACCAGATAGATCAGCAGCAGCAGGTCGACCGTGAACGCGGTCAGCTCGTCGAGGCTCGACACGAACACGAGCCCCGCCGACGGCACCGCGAGCGCGATCGTCGCGAGCCACGGCGATTCCAGGCGCGGATGGATCGTCGAGAATGCGCGGTTGCAGGTGCGCGACCAGAGCGCGTGCCGGCCGCTGCTGTACAGCAGGCGGCCCATCGTGATCACGATCGCGATGATCGCGTTGAACACCGACAGGAAGATCCCGGCGCTGACCACGCGCGACACGGCCGGGTTGCTCAGCGAACGCACGACATAACCGATCGGGTCGGCGCTTTTGGTGAGCTCCGTCAGCGACGGCGCGCCGAGCACGATCGCGGTGAGCGGAACCAGTTCGACGACGAGGATCACGAGCAGCGAGTAGATCACCGCCTTCGCGACGTTGCGGTTGCCGCCGCGCAGATCTTCGGCGAGGTATGCAGCGGAGCCGAAGCCGTTGTAGCAGAAGATCGCCGTGCCGATCGCGGGCACGATGGCGGCGAGCGTCGCCGGCACGAGCGCGTTGCCGCTCGCGACGACCGGCGCGACCAGCACGTCGGCGCCGCGATGCAGCGAGCCGAAACCGAGCCCCGCGATCAGCATCAGCACGCCGATCTCGACGACGAGGAACGCGCCGGTGATCCATGCATTCGTCTTGATGTTGAGCATGCCGAGCAGGTAGCTGAGCAGCACGATCGTCAGCGCGACGGACTGGTTGCCGAAGTGCGTGCCGAGCGCGTTGTTCAGGTACGGCGCGGCGCCGCTCGCGAGCACGGCCGGGATGAACACGCTGACGGACAGCACCGTGATGAAGGTCAGGTAGCCGGGCAGCGTGCCGAACACGCGCTTGGCCATCACGTATTCGCCGCCCGCGCTGCGGTGCGCGGCGCTGAGCTCCGCATAACAGAGCGCGAATGCGAGCGCGAGCACGCCGCCGAGCAGGAACGACAGCACCGCGCCGCTGCCGGCCTGCTGGATCGCGAACGGCGCGATCACGAAGATCGAGCTCGCCGGCGTCACGCCCGACACGGTGATCATCACGGCATCGCGCACGCTGAGCGTCTGCGACAGCGCGTGCGGCGCGTTTTCCGTTGCGGGCGCCGCTTGCAGCGTGCCCGTCGATTCCGACATCATCGCCATTTCGTTCTCCTGTGCTCCTGTGCTGCGCTTTTTTGAACGCCCATACTCGGGCCCGATTGATTGCGTGGCAGTCTAGGAAGCCAATTTCAGGACCGCTATTCCCCCTTCGTGTTACGCCCTTCCGGTGGTGGTATGGATCGTCTCTTCTCCGAAATCGCGATGCACCAGGCGCTTGGCCGCGCAATCGATCATCTCGGCCAGCCGCGCTTCTGGCGGTTCCTGGTGCTGCTGCTCAATGAAATGGCGCCGTTCGACAACGCGCTCGCGACCGCGATCGGCCGCGACGGCGTGCCGCTCGTGCTCGACGAGTACGACACCGGCGGCACCGACACCGCGTCGCCGGTGCCGCTTTACCTGAATGGGTTATATCTGCTCGACCCGTTCCTGCAGGCCGCGCACGACGGGCTCGCCGACGGCTGCTACCGGCTCGAGGAAGTCGCGCCCGACCTGTTCCGGCAGAGCGAGTATTTCCTGAGCTATTTCCGCGATGCGGTCGGCGACGATGAGATCCAGATCCTGGTGCGGCCGAATGCCGACACGCTGCTGTCGCTGTCGCTCGGTGCAGCCGCGCGCTTCGACGTCGAGCCGCTCGGCAAGCTGACGGCCGCGATGCCGTGGGTGCTCGCGACGATCCGGCAGCACTGGCGGCTGGTCGGCGACGCCGCGCGCACGACGCCCGACGCCGATCTCGGCGCGCGCGTCGAGCAGGCGCTCGCGCGCTTCGGCGCGGGCGTGCTGACCGATCGCGAGATGTCGATCGCGAGGATGGTGCTGCGCGGCAATTCGTCGAAGGCGATCGCCGAACGGCTGGCGATCTCGCCGGAAACGGTGAAGGTGCATCGGCGCCATCTGTACGCGAAGCTCGGGATTTCGTCGCAGCCCGAGCTGTTTTCGCGATTCATCCAGGCGCTGGGAGAAGATGCGGTGGGATGAGCGCACCGATCAACACCGACGGCAACGGGCGCTGAATCGTGCAATATCCGTGAATCGCCGCATGCCATGGTCATCCGGTGAAGCAAGCACGGATGTTCCGTCGACAACGAAGTTGCCTCGAAACAGGAATCCCGAATCATGTCGCTCGTTCCGCTCGTCGGACTCGGCTGGTTGCTTCTATGTGTCGTCAGCGTCGCGTCGATCGTGCTCGTGCCGCCGCTGCTGCTGGTCGCCTGCCTGATGGGGAAGAATGTGTGGTCGATCCTGACCCGCGGCCGGCTGCAGTTCGCGTTCCTGGCCTACCTGGGTTCCGCGCCGGTGCCGGCGGTCTTCACATTCCTGCTGGAAGCCGGCGCGGCGGCCGGGAATGCGGGCGGCGTCGCACCCGACAGCCTGTACAGATGGAACGAACGCTGTTTTTTCATGTTCCTGGGTGCGGCTGCGCTGAGCGGCTTGCTGTTGCTGCTGCGGCCGAAAGACAGGCAAGCAGCAAACGTCGAGCCGTCACAGTCTGCGCAATAGCCGGCACGCGAACACCGCGCCGTGCCCCTGCCCGGTTTTCGGGCAGGGGCACGGTCATGCGCAGCGTCTTGCTACCTCCACTTCGCGCCGAGTTGCGCGAGCCCGGCGTTCCGGAGATCGTCCGGCAGCATCACCACGCGGAACTCGCAGTCTGCATTCAACATCAGGAACCACGGCTCCGCGAGCGCCGGGATCTGCGACGGGTCATCCAGATTGACGATCACGACCGCCCCGCGCCCGCCGCTCTGCTCAGTGAAATACACGGCCTCCGGCCTGACCGCTTCGAGTATTCGCGAGATCACGTCGCCGACGCTGCCGTCGCGCACCAGCGTGTTGAACGGCTCGTGAGGGATTCGTATGTTGAGAAGCATGCGCATGACCATCCTCCTTGGGCTCCGCCCGGCCTGGGCCCTTCAAGCATAGGTGCTACGCGACGCCGCGCCAGTGGCGCCGCAAGCAGTTGCCGGCACGCATTCACATTTCGACGATTCGATGACACCGCGTCGCACAAACGGCAATCGCGCGCGCGATGCAGGCCGGATCGAATCGACCGCTTATGCACCCATCATGCGGAGACCGTATCGGCCGTCAGCCCCGTCGGTTCGATCGCCAGATGCAGCGCCCGCTCCGGCCGCAGCGTCACGTTCAACACCGCGCGCGGCGGCGTCATGCCGGGCGGCACCGACAACACAAAACGCTGCAGGATCATTGCGGCCACCACTGTCATCTCCGTCATCGCCAGATGCTGCCCGAGGCATACGCGCGGGCCCGTGCCGAACGGCATGTACGCGCCGCGCGGCAGCGCGGGCGCATCGTCGGCGAAGCGCTCGGGCCGGAACGCATGCGGCTCCGGAAACCGTCGTTCGTCGAGATGCATCAGTTGCAGCGGCAGCATGAACAGCGTGCGCGCGGGAAACTGCCACGCGCCCAGCGCGACCGGCCTCGATGCACGGCGGCTGATCAGGATCGGTGCGGACGGATACAGGCGCAGCGTTTCGTCGAGCGTCTGCGTCAGGTAACGCAACGACGATCGCGTCTCGGCGGACGGCGCGCGACCGCCCAGCACGCGGGAAACCTCGTCGCGCGCGGCGGCTTGCACGGCCGGATTCGTGGCCATGCACCATGTCCACCAGGTCAGCGCCCCGGCCGTCGTCTCGTGGCCGGCCAGGAACGCCGTCACGCACTCGTCGTGCACGGCCTGCAGCGGCCATTTCCGTGCATCCGCCCGATGCAGCCGCAACAGGCGCGACAGCAGATCGTCGGGCCACGTGTGCTCCGGCATGTCGAGGCGCGCACGCAGTTGCCGGTCGATCAGCCCGTTCAGCACCGTCATCGCCCGCACCTTGGCGCGCTTCCACGGCACCCAGTCCGGCGTGCTCGCCGGCTGGTAGAACGCCGCGTTGGCCGCAGCGCTCACCACGCGCACCGCCTCCTCGGCCGCGCGTGCGTCGTCGCCGATCGTATCGGAGAACATCGTGCGCATGATCACGTCCATCGCGAGCGACGTCAGCGCGCTTTCGATCGGCCAGTCCGGATCGCGCGCGGGCCACTGCGCGAGTGCATGGTCGGCCGTCGCCGCGATCGCCGGAACGAACGCCTGAACCGGTTTCGGCATGAAATTCGGCTGCAGCGCATGCCGCTTGTCGCGCCACGCATCGCCCTCGGCGACCAGTACGCTATGGCCGTGGACCTGCGCGAACACGCGGATGGCGCGCTCCCAGCGCCCGAACGCATCGTGATGCGTGACCAGCAGTTCGCGCACGAGCGCCGGATCGGTCACGACCACGGCGTGCTCGGGCCGCACGCGCAAGTGCACGACGTCGCCGTACGCGCGCTGCCAGCCGGCCAACGTGCCGATCAGGTCGCGCGACATCGCGCGCAGCAGCCCCCACCCCGTCAGGCCGGCACGCGGCCCCGGCGGCCATACGCCGGGCGGGTGAAGCACGGGCGCCGGCGCTGCGGTGCCCGCATGGAATGGACATTGGGAAGAGGATCGTGTGTTCATGCGCCGGATTGTCGGCATCGGCGAGCCGGCGGTCTTGAACGCAAACGACATCGACACGCGTGCGGCCGGTCCCTATACTCCGGCGTCATGTTCTCCGGACCGCCATCGATCCCGCCGTCATGCCCCGATCCGCTTGCGCGCGCCCCCCGTGTGCAAAGCGGCGGACAGTCGCCGCACGCGCGGCTGCATCCCGCGCCGGCCGCGCTGCAGGGCGCGGTGGTCGCGATCGTCCTGTGCGACACGCGTGGCGTCGCGTTGAGCGACGCGCAGCGACTTTCGCACTTTCCGGCCACGCCGTTCGTCTGCGTGTCGTGGTATCGGGATCTCGACGTGGGCTTCATCGAACCCACGGCCGACGGCCCGCAATGGCGCCCCTTCGGCGCGGCCGCGACGCTGTCGGGCAGCCACTCGGGCCCCACTGTCGCGTGGGCGCCGACGGGCGGGCTGGTCGGCATGATCTGTTTCACTGCCGACGCGGCGCGGACGCTGTTCGGCATCGCGCTGCCGGACATCCACGACCGCGTGCTCGACGCGCATGCCTGCCTCGGCCGCGACTGGCATCCGTTGCTCGATGCACTGATCGGCGCGGATCGCGACGCCGACGTGCTGGCGGCGATCGATCGCCATCTCGCGCCTCGCTGGCAGGCGCTTCGGCCCGCGACGCCGCTGTCGTCGCTCCGCAACGCGGGGCGCAGCTGGGTCGAGCGCCTCGCTCTGCAGGCGCGCGAGTGGCGAGGCACGCACGGCCCGCGCCAGGTCGAGCGGCGCATCAAGTCGTACAGCGGCCGATCGCTGCGCGAATGGCAGGCGCTCGTCAGGACGGAAAGCACATTCTTCGCGGCGCGCGACCGGTTCGAAGCCGGCGCCGCGTTCAACTGGGCCACGCTGGCGCTGGAAGAAGGATTCGCCGACCAGGCGCACCTGAGCCGCGAGGTCAAGCGCATCACGGGATTCTCGCCGAGCGAATTCACGCAACGCTTCATCGAAGACGAATCGTTCTGGATGTATCGGCTCTGGGTGTAACGCGGCGGCCGATCCCGCCCGGTCATCCGTTTCGCGATGAACGGCCCGCTCGCGTCTTCCACTCAAGCGTGCGGTTCGACGAAGCCGCCTTCAGGCGCAGCGTGCGGCACGTTCCAGCCGAAGTACACCTCGGCCTCGACGATCCGGCCGTCGCGGATAAGCAACCGCTCCGCGTTCCTGAATCGTCTGCCGTCGGCCGTTTCCGCCTCGTACACGACGAACACATGCTCGCCGTGAACTGCAACGTCGACGAAATCGAAGCGCGCCAGCGTCACGCTGTTCGGCCAGCAGCGCCGGAAATACGTGTCGCGGTCGAGCCGGTTGTCGAGCGGGCTCGTGAAATGGAAATCCGGCGCGATCAGCGCTTCGATCGCGTCGCGGTCCTTGTCGGCATATGCGCGGTAGCTTGCGCGCGCAACGTCGCCCGGGTTCTGAAGCATCGTCGTGACCTCCTCGAAGAATCGGCGTGCGCCTCGCTCGCACCGGTGCAGATGTTTCGGCGGAACGCGTCCGTTGCCATCCACGCGAACCCGCATCGGCCGGCAGCCCGCGCTTTCCATCGTAAGCCGCCAATGCCGCGGTTGCCCGATTCGGCGGGCACGGGCATGATGTCCGCGAACTCGCCGGCCGCATTTTCCCGCTGATTCTCGCCGACCTTGCCGCACCTGTGCGGCGTGTCGCGCGAACGCTGCCGCCGTCACGCGAGCAATCCGCATGCCGGCCCGTCGCCCACGTCACTTCGTCCATGTCACTACGCGCATTCAGAACGCTGGTCGCCATCGCCCGATACCGGACCTTCGCACGCGCCGGCGAAGCCATCGGGCTCACGCAGTCGGCGGTGAGCCTGCAGATCAAGACGCTCGAAAACGAATACAACGTGCAGTTGTTCGACCGTTCGCGCCGGCAGCCGGTGCTCACCGAAGCCGGCAACATCCTGCTCGCGCAGGCCGAGCAGGTGCTCGCGATGGTCGACCGGATTCCCGATGCGCTCAGCGACGAGAAGAAGCTCGTCGGCCGCCTGCGGATCGGCGCGATCCAGACCGCGCTGTCCGGCCCGCTGCCCGACGCGCTGCTCGCGCTGCGCAATGCGCATCCGTCGCTGCGCGTGCACGTGTCGGCCGGCATGTCGGCCGAGCTGGCGAACCGCGTCGCGGCCGGCGAACTCGATGCGGCGATCACGACGCGCCCCGTGCGCCCGCATCCGGCGGAACTGACGTGGACCACGCTGTACGAGGATCGCTTCTGGCTGCTCGCGCCGCCGGACCATACGGAACGCGACGCGGGCACGTTGCTCGAAGCGCTGCCGTTCATCCGCTTCGACGCGCAGGCCTGGGCCGGCCGCATGATCGCCGCCGAGCTGCGCCGCATCGGCGTGCGCGTGCGAGAAGAGATGGTGCTGGACAGCGCGGAAACGATCGCACGGATGGTGGCGCGCGGGCTCGGCGCAGCGATCGTCGCGCTCCCCGATGCGACGCTCGCGCGCCTGCCGCCCGTCACGCGCTTGCCGTTCGGCCAGCCGCAGATGGGGCGCGCGGTCGTGCTGCTCGAACACCAGTCGCGTCCGGCCGAGCGTTTCGCGCGTGCGCTGGCCGCCGAAGTGACCGCGTCATCAATGAGAATTTCTCATTGAACACCCGATAATTAACAATTATTCCTGCTGCTTTCGCGTGTTAACTTGGCGCCATCGTCACTCTTTCGATTGCGAGTCGCCATGTTGCCCGCCGGATGGATTTCCGCGTCGTTCCGCCGCTCCGCCTGCCGGCCGCTCCGCACGGCCGGCGTGAAGGCGCGCCGATGATCGGCCCGATCCTGCTCGCGCTGGCGCCGGTCGCGCTGCTGGTGGCGTTCGGCCACGGCCTGCGTCGCACGGGTTTCATCGCCGAAGCCTTCTGGCCGCAGGCCGAGCGCCTTTGCTACTACGTGCTGTTGCCCGCGCTGTTCGCGGACGGCCTCGCGAACGCGCGACTGCAAGCACTGCCCGTTTTGCCGCTCGCGGCAGCGCTGGTCGGATCGACCGCCGTCGCCGCGGCGCTCCTTCTGCTGGTCCGCCGGTTCGTCCGGGTCGACGGCGCCGGCTTCACGTCGGTGTTCCAGGGCGCGGTGCGCTTCAACAACTATGTCGGCACCGCACTCGCCGCCGGGCTGTTCGGCGCAAAGGGCATCGCGCTCGCGGCCGTCTGCGTCGCGGCGATCGTCCCGACCGTCAACCTGATGTGCGTGCTGGTCTTCGCGCGGTATGGCGACACGCGGCTCGGCGAGGGTGCGCTCGTGCGGCAGATCCTGTCGAATCCGCTCGTCGTCGCGTGCGCGCTCGGGATCGCGATGCAGGCCGGCGGCGTCGCGTTCCCCGCTGCCGTCGAGCCGGCCGTGCGCGCGCTCGGCGCCGCGTCGATGCCGCTCGGCCTGCTGTGCGTGGGCGCGGCACTGAAATTCGATGCGGCCCGTGCGTGGCTGCAGCCGGTGTGCGTCGCGTCGGCGTTCAAGTTCATGGCGATGCCGCTGATCACGCTCGCGGCCGGCCGCCTGTTCGGGCTCGGCGATGCGGCGCTGACCGTCGCGCTG
Organism: Burkholderia sp. BE17; assembly: GCF_009362305.1. NCBI lineage: Bacteria > Pseudomonadati > Pseudomonadota > Betaproteobacteria > Burkholderiales > Burkholderiaceae > Burkholderia > Burkholderia sp. BE17. The sequence goes on along the minus strand of NZ_WHNU01000012.1, from coordinate 53,173 downwards.
CTGTTCCAGGCGCTGCCGACGTCGTCGGCGTCGTACATCATGGCGCGCCAGCTCGGCGGCGACGCGCCGCTGATGGCCGGCATCACCGCGTTCCAGACGATCGCCGCGGCGCTCGCGATGCCGGTCGTGCTGACGGCGCTCGCGTCGGCACCGGTATTTCGCTGACGGCGCGGCACCCGGCCCGAGACCCGGCCCCGGCCAATACCCGCTGAATCGGCCCAATACCCACATCGGCCTGCCGGCCAGTCGTCGTACGGTTCGACATCGTCGGCCGCGCGCCGTCATGCGCGCATTGCCTCGTCCCCTTTCGACAAGCCACGACACATGAACGCTCCCGCCCCGCCCGCCGGCATCGCCGCCACCCGGCCGAATGCGGCCATCTACGTGAAGCTCACGCTCGTCGCGCTGTTCTGGGGCGGCACGTTCATCGCGGGCCGGATCCTGGCCGCGTCGATGTCCGCGACTTCGGCGGCCACCGGCCGCTTCGCGATCGCCGCGTTGCTGCTGGTCGCGCTGACGTGGAAGTTCGAAGGCGGTCTGCCGAAGCTGAGCGGCCGCCAGATCGTGACGACCTTCGCGCTCGGCGCGACCGGCATCTTCCTGTACAACGTGTGCTTTTTTGCGGCGCTCGCGCAGATGCCGGCCGGCCGCACCGCGCTGTTCGTCGCGCTGAATCCGGTCGCTACCGCCGTGCTGTTGTCGGTCGTCATGCGGGAGCGCCTGTCGCTGTCGCGCTGGGCCGGCATCGCCGTCGCGCTGTGCGGCGCGCTGGTCGTGATCAGCCGCGGCGAATTGCTGCGCGTGCTGACCGACCTCGGCAACACGTTCGGCGCCGGCGAACGTTACATGCTTTGCGCGGTGCTGAGCTGGGCCGCCTATACGGTGATCGGCCGGCGCGCGCTCGACGGGCTGTCGCCGCTCGCGGCGACGACCTACGCGACGCTGTGGGGCCTCGCGCTGCTGGTCGTCGCGCATCTGTTCGGACCGGGCGCGAGCGGCGACACGCCGCTGACGTGGCAGGCCGTCGTGTCGATGATCTATCTCGGCGCGATCGGCACCGTGGTCGCATTCGTCTGGTATTCGCAAGGCATCCGCGAACTCGGGCCGGCCCGCGCGGCCGTGTTCACCAACCTGGTGCCGGTGTTCGGCGTGCTGCTGTCGGTCGCGCTGCTCGGCGAGCCTCTGTCGCCGTCGATGCTGGCCGGCGGCGCGCTCGTGATCGCGGGCGTCGCGCTGACCAATCGCGCACGGCGCTGACGTATCGGCGCATGCGCCACGCAGGCTCGGGGACGGATCCCGAATACCGGATCGCGACGGCGCGCGCCGCACCGTTGTGCGACGCCTACGCGCCGCCAATACGCGCTCCGACTTTCTCGCAGCCCTGCCAAAAACCGCCTATCGTGAATGAAGCGCCCCGTTCGTCGCCATCCGACCCTGAGTCGCTCGCACCGGCGGCAACGGTACAGCGCTCCGGCACCATTCATCGCGATCGTCGCGCCCGCTCGCCCGTGCGCACGATCGCGGCCGCCCACCGGATTACAGGAGGCATTCATGAAAGCCGCGCTGCTCGTCAGCTCCGCCCTGCTCGCCATTGCGTCCGCTTCGGCCTCGGCCCAAGGCTCGATCACGAAAGTCGAAAACGGCGCGCTCGTCGCCGCGAACGGGATGACCGTCTACACCTTCGACAAGGACAAGCCCAACGCCGGCACCAGCGCGTGCACGGGCCAGTGCGAATCCTTCTGGCCGCCGTACAAGGCCAGTGCGACCGACGCACCGGTCGGCCCCTACACGATCGTGAAACGCGAAGACGGCAGCCCGCAATGGGCGTACAAGGGCAAGCCGCTGTACTTCTTCTCGAAGGACATGAAACAGGGCGACCGCAACGGCGACAACTTCAAGGACATGTGGCACGTGGTCGCGCCGTAAGCGTTGTTTCGCCGCTGTCCGCGCAATTGGCGCGGACGTAAAAAAGCCCGCCCGGATCGTGGTCGATCGGGGGCGGGCCTTCGCATCTTTCACGCGGCCACATCGCTTCGCCAGCCGACAGGCCGGCGATGCATGCCGCCGAAATGCGCGTCAGCGGTTCGACGGGAAGCTGAACACCGTCCCTTCGCGCACGCCGGCCGACGGCCAGCGCTGCGTGATCGTCTTGCGCTTCGTATAGAACCGCACGGCGTCCGGGCCATATGCGTGCAGGTCGCCGAACAGCGAACGCTTCCAGCCGCCGAACGAGTGGTACGCGACGGGCACCGGCAGCGGCACGTTGATGCCGACCATGCCGATCTGGATGTTGTCGCTGAAGTAGCGCGCGGCCTCGCCGTCGCGCGTGAACAGGCACGTGCCGTTGCCGTATTCGTGCGCGTCGATCAGCGCCATCGCCTCGTCGAGCGACTTCAGGCGGATCACGCCGAGCACCGGCCCGAAGATCTCGTGCTGGTAGATCGGCATGCCGGGCTTCACGTTGTCGAACAGGCACGGGCCGAGGTAGTAGCCGCCGTCGTGACCGTCGACCTTCACACCGCGGCCGTCGACGACGAGCGTCGCGCCCGCTGCCACGCCCGCTTCGACGAAGCCCGTCACCTTCTCGAAATGCTGCTGCGTGACGAGCGGGCCCATGTCGACGCCCGCGCCGTTGCCCGGGCCGACCTTCATCTTGTCGATTTCGGCCTTCAGGCCCGCGACGACCTGGTCGCCCGTGTCGTCGCCGATCGCGACGACCAGCGGGATCGCCATGCAGCGCTCGCCGCACGAGCCGTACGCGGCGCCCATCAGCGCGTTCACCGCATTGCCGATGTCGGCGTCGGGCATCACGACCGCGAAGTTCTTCGCGCCGCCGAGCGCCTGCACGCGCTTGCCGTGCGCGCAGCCGGTCGAGTAGATGTATTCGGCGATCGGCGTCGAGCCGACGAAGCTCACGGCCTTCACGCGCGGATCGGTCAGGATCGTGTCGACCGCTTCCTTGTCGCCGTTCACGACGTTCAGCACGCCCGGCGGCAGGCCGGCCTCGAGCGCGAGCTCGGCCATGCGCAGCGTCGACGACGGCGTGCGTTCGGACGGCTTCAGCACGAACGTGTTGCCGCATGCGACCGCCATCGGCCACATCCACAGCGGCACCATCACCGGGAAGTTGAACGGCGTGATGCCGGCCGCCACACCGAGCGCCTGGAACTCGCTCCACGAATCGATCGCGGGGCCGACGTTCTTGCTGTGCTCGCCCTTCAGCAGCTCGGGCACGTAGCTCGCGTATTCGACGTTCTCGATCCCGCGCTGCAGTTCGCCCATCGCATCGGCGAGCACCTTGCCGTGCTCGGCCGTGATCAGCGCGCACAGCTCGTCGGCGTGCTCCTCGAGCAGCGTCTTGAAGCGGCTCATCACATGGGCACGCTTCAGCGGCGGCGTGTTGCGCCACGCCGGGAACGCGGCCTGCGCGGACGCGATCGCGGCTTCGACGGTCAGCTTGTCGGCGAGCACGACGCTCTTGTGCGATTCGCCGGTGGCCGGGTCGAACACCGGCTGGACGCGGCTGCCGCCATCGACGCGCTTGCCGTCGATCAGGTGGCCGAGGGTGGAGGTCACATTGCTGTCGTGTTTCATCTGTCTGGCTCTTTCGTGAATTCGGTAGTCGCTTGGGGGCGGGCCGCGGCTCAGTCCACTTCGTTCAGCGCGTCGGACAACGCATTGACCAGGTTGTCGATCTCGCGCTTTTCCGAGATGAACGGCGGCGCGAGCTGGATCGTGTCGCCGCCGTAGCGCACATAGAAGCCCTTCGCCCAGCAGCGCATCGCGATCTCGTACGGGCGCCGTGCCGGTTCGCCCGGCAGCGCCGCGATCGTCAGGCCGGCCGCGAGGCCGTAGTTGCGGATGTCCGCGATGTGGCGCTGGCCCTTCAGCCCGTGCACCGCCGCCTCGAAATGCGGCGCGAGATCGCGCACGCGGGCCACCGCATCTTCCTTCACGAGCAGGTCGAGCGCCGCGACGCCGGCCGCGCACGCGACCGGGTGCGCCGAATACGTGTAGCCGTGCGGGAATTCGAGCATGTACTCGGGGCCGCCTGCCGCCATGAACGTGTCGTAGATTTCCTTCGTCGCGATCACGCCGCCGAGCGGCTGCACGCCGTTCGTCACCTGCTTCGCGAAGTTCAGGATGTCCGGCGTCACGCCGAACGCGTCGGCGCCCGTCATCGCGCCGGCACGGCCGAAGCCCGTGATGACCTCATCGAAAATCAGCAGGATGTCGTGTGCGGTACAGATGTCGCGCAGCCGCTTCAGATAACCCTTCGGCGGCACGACCACGCCCGCCGAACCGGAGAACGGCTCGACGATCACGGCCGCGATGTTCGATGCGTCGTGCAGCGCGATCAGGTCGAGCAGGCGGTCGGCCAGCTCCGCGCCGTGTTCGGGCATCCCGCGCGAGAACTTGTTCTCGGCGAGTTGCGTGTGCGGCAGGAAATCGGCGTCGAGGCCCTGGCCGAACAGCTTGCGGTTCGGCCCGATCCCGCCGACCGAGATACCGCCGAAGTTCACGCCGTGGTAGCCCTTCTCGCGGCCGATCAGGCGCGTCTTCGTGCCCTTGCCCTTCGCGCGCCAGTATGCGCGGGCCAGCTTCAGCGACGTGTCGGCCGCTTCCGAGCCCGAACCCGTGAAGAACACGTAGTCGAGGCCGGCCGGCGTCAGGTCCTTGATCTTGTTCGCGAGCTCGAACGACTTCGGATGGCCGAACTGGAACGCCGGCGCGTAGTCGAGCTGCGCGACCTGGCGGCTCACGGCTTCGACGATTTCCGTGCGGCCGTGACCGAGGCCCGTGCACCAGAGGCCCGACAGGCCGTCGAAGATCTTGCGGCCTTCGGCGTCCGTGTAATACGCACCCTGGCCCGACACGATCATGCGCGGATCGGCCTTGAACTGGCGGTTGGCCGTGAACGGCATCCAGTGCGCGTCGAGCCAGGCGGCGTCGGTGCGGATAGTCGGGTCGTCCTGCTGCGCGGCGGTGGTGATGTCGGTCATGTCGGTCGGCGCGGCGCGCCCCTCCTTCTTGTGATGATATTGCGCATTGTCGGGAGGCCAATTAGTCTCTTCAATATCGCAATATCAATGTTCACTTGCGCAACTATGCAAGCAAAGAAACCGAAGAGCCGCGCGCTGCTCGGGCAGCTCAGCGACATGGATCTCCGCCTGCTGCGGGTCTTCAAGGGCGTCGTGCAGTGCGGCGGGATGGCGGCGGCCGAACTGGAACTGAATATCGGCATCTCGACGATCAGCCGGCACGTGAAGGATCTGGAAACGCGCGTCGGCCTCGTGCTGTGCCGGCGCGGCCGCGCCGGCTTCACGCTGACGCCCGAGGGCCAGACCGTGTACGAGGAAACGCTACGGCTGCTGGCGTCGATGGAGGCCTTTCGCAGCAGGATAGACGGTATTCACGACAGGATGGGCGGAGAACTGCACATCGCGGTGTTCGACAAGACGGCCACCAACCCGAACGCGCGGCTCGGCGACGCGATCCGCCGGTTCGCGGATGAGGCGCCCGACGTCACGCTGAACCTGCATGTCGCGTCGATCAACGAGGTCGAGCGCGGGATCATCGACGGCAGCTACCAGGTCGGGATCATTCCCGCGCACCGCAACTCGGGCAGCCTCGTGTATTCGGAGCTGTTCGACGAACGGATGCTGCTGTACTGCGGCCGCCAGCATCCGCTCTACGATGCGCCGCACGGCAAGCTCACGTGGACGACGATCCGCAACCATGCATTCGCAGGGCTCGGCTTCCATTCGCCGAACATGGAGCTGAGTCATCGCGCGAAGCTCACGCGCAGCGCAACCGCGTCGGACCAGGAATCGATCGCGACGCTGATCCTGTCCGGCCGTTATCTCGGTTTCCTGCCCGACCATTACGCGGAAAGCTTCGAAAACAAGGGGCTGATGCAGCCGATCGCGCCGCACCGGTTCAACTATCGGTGCCGGTTCGTGAGCCTGCTGCGGCGCTCGCCGCGGCCTTCGCGGGCCGCGTTGCTGTTCCAGTCGTGCCTGGAAGCCGCGCACGATGCGAAGGCGCGGCCGGGCGGCGGCGACGCGTAGCCGTTGCGACGGTCCGCGCCGCGCCGCGTCGGGTCGGGTCGGGTCGCATGGGAACGGCGGCGCAGGCATCGCGTTCAGCGCCGTGCGCCGCATGCGAACCGCCGCCGTTCAGCCGTGCGATCCGCCTCTGCGATAATGCGGGCTCCCCATTTCCGCTCCGCCTTCCGCCATGACGCAGCCGCCCGCCCCGCTCCCCACCGACCTGCCGCCGATCTCGTGCCTGCCCGGCGACGCGCTGCCGTGGCTGCCGATGAGCGCCGACCTGCCGGGGCTGGCGATCAAGTACCTGCACATCAATGCGGCCGAGGACACGCTGACCGCGCTATTGAAGATGCCGGCCGGCGGCACGCTGCCGCGTCATCGCCACGACGGCGAGGTGTTCGTCCATACGCTGCAGGGCGCGTGGCGCTACCTCGAGTACGACTGGATCGCGCAGGCCGGCTCGACGGTGCTCGAACCGGCCGGCTCGGTGCACACGCCGCAAACGCTCGGCGCGCCGGGCGAGGATGTGATCACGCTCAACGTGATGCGCGGCGATCTCGTGCTGCTCGACGACGACGGCCGCGAGACCGCGCGCGAGAATTGCCGCGTCGCGCTGCTGCGCCAGCGCAAGCATGCGCGCACGGCGCCGGACGACGCGGTGGCGTTCGTCACACGGTAAGTCAGGCGGCATCGTCGCGTCACGATCCGCATGGTGCCGCTCTCGCTCATGCGCGGATGGCCGCGTGCGCGCTTGGCCAGCTTCCCCGGCCGACCCGCGCATTACCGAAAACGCCGGAAAAATCGCCGAATATCGTTGGCCAGCAGATCCGGCTCTTCCATCGCGGCAAAATGGCCGCCGCTCGGCATGTCGGTCCATTGCACGACGTCGAACACCCGTTCGAGCCAGCTGCGCGGCGGGTGGCTGATTTCCTTCGGAAAACGCGCAAACGCGACGGGCACCGCCACGCGTTGCCCGGCCGCGAAGCGCATTGGCTGCAGCCGGTTTTCCCAATACATCTGCATTGACGAGCCGATGCAGCCGGTGAACCAGTAGAGCGAGATTCCGGTCAGCAGCGTGTCGTGCGAAAACCGTCGTGCGACGTCGCCGTCGCAATCGCTCCACGAGCGGAATTTCTCGGCGATCCATGCGGCCAGCCCGGCCGGCGAATCGTTGAGCGCGACGGCCAGCGTCTGCGGCTTCGTCATATGCATATGCGCGTATCCGCCTTCCAGCGCGGCCCACTCGCCGCGCTGCGTCACGAAGGCCTGTTCGTCCTCGGTCAGCGGCGAAGCCGCGTCGGTCGGAGGCTCGTAGCTGCCGGGCAGGTAGTTCAGATGGATGCCGTCCACCACGTCTGCATGTCGCGCGCCCAGCGCAATCGACACGCCTGCGCCGAGATCGCCGCCTTGCGCGCCGAAGCGTCGATATCCGAGACCGGACATCAACGCCGCCCAGCGGTCGGCGACCTGAAATGCCGACATGCCGGGTGCCGCGGGCGCCGGCGAGAACAGGAAGCCCGGCAGTGACGGTACGACGACGTCGAACGCATCGTCCGGATCGCCGCCGAACACTGCCGGGTCGCAGAGGCGATCGATCAGCGCGTCGAATTCGAATACGGAGCCCGGCCAGCCGTGCGTGACGACGAGCGGATAAGGCTTCGGCCCGGCGCCGCGTCGATGGATGAAATGCACGCGCTGCCCGCCTGCGTCTGCGACGAACTGCGGCAGCCGGTTCAGCGCACGCTCCACCGCACGCCAATCGAAGCGTTCGGCCCAGTACGCGGTCAGTTCGCGCAGCCACGCGCCGTCGACACCCTGCTGCCATGGCCCGGCGGGTGTCAGCATCGGTGCGCGCATGTCGCGCAGGCGCCGGCGCAGGTCATCAAGCGCGTGATCGGGAATCGCAATGTTGAACGGGGCGGCGTGCATCGTGTCTCCTCGCGAAGAATATCGACGAGATTCTGCGCCATTTTTCCGGCCCGCGACGAACGGCTCGCGCCCACGCGTCAGCCTGTTTCCCGCTCGTCCGCGCGCGCATCGCGCCGCATCGCCTGCGGCGGCACGCCAAACCCGCGCACGAACGCCTCGCGCATGTGCCGGCGATCGCGAAACCCGTTCTCCTTCGCGATCACATCGAGCGGATGCCGGCTCTGTTCGATCATCAGCCGCGCGGCTTCGAGCCGCAGCCGCTCGATCGCCTTCGCGGGCGACTGCCCCGTTTCGAGCGTAAACACCCGGCTGAACTGCCGCGGGCTCAGGTGGACCGCATCGGCCAGTTCCTCGACGGTCAGCGCACGGCCGAGATTCTGCCGCGCGTAGTTCAGCGCGTTCTGGATCCGGTCTGATTTCGGCGCGAGCTCCAGCATTTCCGAATGCTGCGACTGGCCGCCGGCCCGGCGCTGGTGCATCACGAGCTTGTGCGCGACCGAGCGCGCGGCATCGGCGCCGAGATCCTTTTCCACCATCGCGAGCGCGAGGTCGAGGCCGGCCGTCATCCCGGCCGACGTCCAGATCGGCCCGTCGACGATATAAATCCGGTCTTCCTCGACGCGAATCTCCGGGTAGTGCCGCTGCATGTCGCGGCCGAACGCCCAGTGCGTCGTCGCGCGGCGCTGCGCGAGCAGCCCGGCCTCGGCCAGCACGAACGCGCCCGTACAGATGCCGGCGATCCGCCGCGCACGCGCGTTCGCGCGGCGCAGGAACGCGACCACGCCGGGCGGTGCCGGCGCAGCGAGCGGATCGTTGACGCCCGCGACGATCCACGTATCGACGTCGATCCGCCCGCGCAGCGCGCGCGTGGCGACCGACAGCCCGAGCGACGAGCGCACGTCGCCGCCGTCGACCGAATAGTTGTCCATCACGTAGAACGACTCGCCCGCGCCCATGTTCGCGTATTCGAACACCGACTGCGCGGCAAGCGCCATGATCTGGAAGCCGTCGCTGATCAGAAAGCCGATTCGGTGCATGCGTGCTCTCCAGTCCGGGCGTGCGTTTGGCCCTATGTCCTGAATCATACCCATCTACGTCATTTGTGTCGCATCGATTCGAAGCCAGAATGCATTCACGCCATTCGGCCACTTCATCGAAAACGGAGCGACATCATGACTCAAGCACATCGCGGTACCGCCCTCATTACCGGCGCGTCGTCGGGCATCGGCGCCCTCTACGCGGACCGGCTCGCGCGCCGCGGCTACGACCTGATCCTGGTCGCGCGCAACCGCGACCGGCTGGCCGCCCTCGCCAAGCGCATCACGAACGACACGCAGCGCAGCGTCGAGATCGTCGACGCCGACCTCAACGACCGCGCGGCGCTCGCCGCCGTCGAGGCGAAGCTGAAGCAGGACGCGAGCATCACGCTGCTCGTGAACAACGCGGGGGTCGGCACGCACACGCCGCTGCTCGACAGCGACGTCGACACGATGACGCGGATGATCGACCTTAACGTGACCGCGCTCACGCGCCTCACCTACGCGGCCGTGCCCGGCTTCGTCGCCCGCGGTCGCGGCGCCGTCATCAACATTTCGTCGGTCGTCGCGATTTCACCGGAGACGCTGAACGGCGTGTACGGCGGCACCAAGGCGTTCGTCCTCGCGTTCAGCCAGTCGCTGCATCACGAACTCACCGACAAGGGCGTGCAGGTGCAGGCCGTGCTGCCCGGCGCGACAGCCACGGATTTCTGGCAGACGGCCGGCTTGCCGATCGAGCACCTGCCGAAGGAAATCGTAATGCCGGCGCCGGAGATGGTCGACGCGGCGCTGGTCGGCTTCGATCGCGGCGAACTCGTGACGATTCCGTCGCTGCACGCGGGCGAAGAATGGGATGCGTACGAGGCCGCGCGCCAGACGATGGCGCCGCACCTGTCGACCGATACGCCGGCGCCGCGCTACACGGCGGCGCGCTGATTCCCGTTTTCGCTTCTCCCCGATCCGATCAGACAAATGGAGCACGCATCATGAAACTCAGCGGCAATACCGTCTTCATCACGGGTGGCACCTCCGGCGTCGGCCGCGCGCTCGAAATCGCGCTCGAGTGGCGCGGCAGCAAGGTGATCGTCGCCGGCCGGCGCAAGGCGCTGCTCGACGAGATCTCGCGGCAGCACACATCATGACGACCGCACTGGAAGAGAAAAACACGGCCTTCGTCCTCGAAGCGCCGGATACGCTCTTCAACCGGAAAGACTACGAGCGTGCCGCGCAATTCTGGGCCGACGATTACGTGCAGCACAGCCGGCACGTTCCGGCCGGCCGCGACGGGCTGTTCGGCCTCGTCGATTCGATGTCCGACCTGCGTTTCGAATACGACAGGGTCGCCGCCAACGGCGACTTCGTGTGGGTGCACAGCCGGTACACGAACTCGGCGAGCGCCGTCGCGCTGATCGCGATCAATATCCTGCGGATCGAGGGCGGCAAGCTGGTCGAGCACTGGGACGTGCTGCAAGACGAGGCGACGCGCGCCGAATCGGCCGGCGGCCATCCGATGTTCGGCTACGCATTTCCGCACGCGGGTTGATGCGATCGTTCGTCTGACGAAAAAGCCCGGCGCCGGCGCGCCGGGATGCCGCCGGGGATTCTTTCCCTGACGGCGCATATAGGCGCCATCGAGCGCCGATTCCCGCGCGCTTGCCATGTACTTTTCGCAACAGTAAGCTCTACCGCTGCAGTCTCCGAAGCAGCGCCATACCGGGCGCAATCCGTCCGATCACCCGGGCAATCGACCGTTGCGGAATTCGACCATGCGGCTTCGTATGTGCACCACCGAGACCGGCAGCATGCCCGTCTCCCCGCTTGTTTCCCCGCGCATATCGGCCGACCGTTCGCCGGATCTGCCGGCGCTCCCCGAACTCGAAACCGTATGCCGCGTGGCACGCGCGCATTTCGGCACGGCCGGCGCGTTCGTCGCGCGCGCGCAAGCCGGCGCGCAATGCTTGCTGGCGTCCGACGGGACGCTCCCCGAAACGCTTCCGCCGAATGCCTTCCCGCCAAGCGTCGAGCGAGATTCCCTTGCCGGCGGACGACTCGTCGTGCCCGACGTGGGCAACGGCCCGTTTCACACGCCGCAGGTCGTCGCAGCCTGCGAACTGGCCACGCCCGACGGCACCGCGCTAGGCGCGCTGTGCCTCGCCGGCTACACCGGCCTGGCACTCGACGCCACCCAACGCGCATTCCTGCACGACCTCGCGTCGCTCGCGGAACGCGCGTTCGCCCGCGCCATCGCGGAAGCCGCGTTGCGCGAACGGCTCGGCATCGTCGAGGAACACAGCACGCTGACGACGCTCGCGCTGACCGAAAGCGGCACCGGCGTGTGGGATCGCAACGTGGAAACCGGCGAGATCCATTACTCGCCGACCTGGAAGGCGATGCTCGGCTACGCGCCGCACGAGCTGAGCTGCCGGATCGAGGATGCGTACGAACGGCTGCATCCGGACGATGCCGACGACGTGAAGGCGGCCATGCTCGCGCACTTCGAGCGCCGGACCGACAGCTACGAGGTCGAGCACCGCATCCGCTGCAAGGACGGCACGTACAAATGGATCCGCAGCCGCGGCAAGGTGATCAGCCGCGACGGCAACGGCCGCGCGCTGCGCATGGTCGGCACGACCACCGACATCACGGCGCTGCGCGAACTCGCCGCGCGGCTGCGCGACTCGGCCGCGCTCGTCACGGATCTCACCGACCAGGTTCCCGGGCTCGTGTTCCAGCTACGGCAGGCGGCCGACGGGCGCCGCACCTTTACCTATGCGAGTGCGGGTATCCGCGACGTCTACGAACTGACACCGGAGCAGATCGCCCGCAACGCGGGGGCGGTCGAGACGCGGATCCATCCGGCCGACCTGATCGCGTATCGGCAATCGCTGCATGAATCGTCCGCGCGACTGACGCCGTGGCGCCTCGAATATCGCGTGCTGCTGCCCGGCCAGGGCCTGCGTTGGCGCGAAGGCGATGCGCGCCCGCAACGCATGGCCGACGGCGGCACCGTGTGGCACGGCTTCATCACCGATGCGACCGAGCGCAAGCGCATCGAGGCCGAACTGCAGCGGATGGCGACGACCGACCACCTGACGCAACTGTCGAACCGCCACGCGTTCATGCGGCAAAGCGAAGCTGCGCTGCGCGGCGTGCGCGCGACCGGCCGGGCCGCCGCGGTGCTGATGCTCGATCTCGATCACTTCAAGGCGCTGAACGACCGCTGGGGCCATCCGCTCGGCGACCGCGCGCTCCGGCATTTCGCGGGGCTGCTGCTCGCGGAAACCGGGCCGGACGGCATCGTCGGCCGGATCGGCGGCGAGGAATTCGCGATCGTGCTGCCGGGATCGGACCTCGATACGGCGATCGCGTTTGCGCGGCGCCTGCAGCAACGCGCGATGCTGGCGCGGCTCATGCATGAGAACCAACAGGTCGAATTGACCGTCAGCATCGGCATCGACGCGATGCGCGAGTCCGACTTCGGCGCGTACCAGTCGCTGTCGCGCGCCGACAAGGCGCTCTATCTCGCGAAGGATCGCGGCCGCAACCGGATCGAGGTGTATCGGGCGTAGCCGAAGCGGCACGGACCACCCGCGTCGAACCGGACGGCGACAACACCAGCCGCCCGATCGCCCGACCTCACGATCAATGTTGCGCTTCCGCTCGTACGAGCGCGGCTTCGCCCTTCACGCCGAGCATCAGCGCGACGCCGCTGGCGACCAGCAGCGCGGCCAGCAGGTACACGGCGAGATCCATGCTGCCCGTGCGCGTGCGAATGATCCCGATCACCCACGGGCTGACGATGCCGCTCGTGATCCCGATGCTGCTGATCAGCGCGATCCCGGCCGCGGCCGCGTTGCCCGACAGGTAGCGGGTCGGCACGGCCCAGAAAATCGGCAGCGCGGCGAAGATCAGCGTCGCCGCGATCGACAGGCACGCGAGCATCGCCGCGAAGCTGTGCAGGTGCAGCGTCAGCGCCGCGAGCGCGAGCCCGCCGCCGATCGTGCAGCACGCGAAGTGCTTGCGGCGCTCGCCGGTGCGGTCCGAGCGGCGCGCGATCAGGATCAGCCCGACCGCACCGACCGCATTCGGCACGACCGTGTAGAGGCTCACGGCAACGACGTCGGTCACGCCGAAGTCGCGGATCATCAGCGGCATCCAGAAATTGAGCGTCAGCGATGCGCAGGTCAGCGAGAAATAGATGAACGCGAACAGGTACACGCGCGGGTTCGCGAGCGCGGCCGCCAGGCTGCGCCCGTCGTGCGCGCCGCCGTGCCCGCGGCCGTCCGCGCACAGCGCGGCGACGCGCGCCTTTTCATCGGACGTGAGCCAAGCGGCGTCCTGCGGCCGGTCGACGAGGAACGTGAACGCGGCGAACGCGAGCAGGATCGCCGGCGCGCCTTCGATCGCGAACATCCATTGCCAGCCGTGCAGCCCGAGCACGCCGCTCATGTCGCGCATGATCCAGCCCGACATCAGGCCGCCGAGCACGCCGGCCACCGCGACGCCCGCGAAGAACACCGAGATCGCCGCCGCGCGCCGGTTCGCGGGGAACCACCAGGTCAGGTACAGCACGATGCCGGGGAAGAAGCCGGCTTCGAACACGCCGAGCAGGAAGCGCAGCACGTAGAAATGCGACGGCTGCGACACGAACATCATCCCGGTCGACGCGATGCCCCACAGCAGCATGATCCGCGTGAACGTGCGGCGTGCGCCGAAACGCGCGAGCAGCAGATTGCTCGGCACTTCGCAGAACACGTAGCCGACGTAGAACACCGCCGCGCCGAGGCCGTACATCGCATCGCTGAAGCCGAGATCGTGCTTCATCTGCAACTGCGCGAAGCCGATGTTGATGCGGTCGAGGAACGACACGACGTAGCAGAGGAACAGGAACGGGACGATTCGCCACGCGATCTTGCGGAACAGCAGCGCGTCGCCGGATTCGGACGTCGATGAGGATACCGAAGCGCTCGTGTGCGCGAGCGTCGCTTCGGCGGGAAGCGATTGGGGCATGTCTCTCTCCAAACGGGCCGCGCGATTCGAGCGCGCAGCAGTCTCCGAGGGCGTGCATGCGCCCTGCTTTCTTGTGAGACCGGATATGGCTGCCGGAACCGCGGCGCAATGCCTCAGCGGAACCCGCAGCCCTCAGGGAAACGGCGACGCGTTCATCCGAACGCCCCGCCGCCGTGTGCCGCTCAGTCCTGCAGCGCAGCCCACATTTCCTTGTCGCGCTGCGCCGTCCAGATGCGCGGATGCTTGATGCCGCTCGCCTCGTCGAACGCGCGCGACACGTCGAACGGCAAACAGTGCTCGTAGATGAACACATGGCCGAACTTCGGATCCATCGCTTCGCGCGTGAGCGCCATCGACGCCTTCAGGTCGAGATTGCGCTCCACGGCCTTGCGGCCCTGCGCGAGCAGCGTCGTGACGAAATCCTTCGTGTAGTCGAGGCCCTTGTTCACGTCGGACGGATTCAGCAGCGCGGGGCCGCGGCCCGGCACGAGCTTCTCGGCGCCGAGCGCGCGCAGCGCCTCGAGCGTGGCCGGCCACTGTTCGAGCTGCGCGTCGCCGCAGTAGCACGCGGCGTCGTATTCGACGAGGTCGCCCGAAAACAGCACCTTCTGCGACGGCAGCCAGACGATCGTGTCGCCCTTCGTGTGGCCCGAGCCGACATGCATGATCTTCACTTCGAGCTTGCCGAGGAACAGCGTGATCTCGCGCTCGAACACGAGCGTCGGCCAGGTCAGGCCGGGCACCGTCTCGACGCCGGCGAACAGGCGCGGGAAACGCTCGATCTCCGACTTCATGTCGGCCTCGCCGCGCTCGACGATCATCTCGTACGTGCCGCGGCTCGCGATCACGTGCTGCGCGCCTTCGTCGAAATACGCGGACGCGCCGAGCACGCGCACCGCGTGGTAGTGCGACAGCACCACGTGCTTGATCGGCTTGTCGGTCACGCTGCGGATCTTCGCGATCAGGTCCTGCGCCATCGCGGGCGTCGCGGTCGTGTCGACGATCAGCACGCTGTCGTCGCCGATGATCACGCCCGAGTTCGGGTCGCCTTCGGCGGTGTACGCGTACGCGTTCTCGGACAACTGCGTCCAGGTGACTTTCTTCTCTTCCAGATCGGCTTGGGAGGCGAATGCTTTGGCCATGTTGCGTTCCGTGGCTGCGAGCCATGTGTTGAGGGGTGTGAGCGGATCATCTTCCCGCATCGATTATTTGTCAATGACAAAGTCACTTGCTATTGTTTAATACGGGTAAACCTGCGGGCTGGCGCGATAAATGGCGTCGGATACCATGCGGGGTTTCGTCAACGGAAGATTCATCGCGTGCAGAACCACGAAGTCAGCGCAGACGACGCGCCGCCCAAGGCGCAGCGCGGGATCCAGAGTGTCGAGGTCGGCGGCCGGCTGCTCGACGCGCTCGCGCGCCGGCGCAAGCCGCTCGGCCTGTCGGAGCTGGCCGCGGCAGCGGACCTGTCGACCGCGCAGGCGCACACCTATCTCGTCAGCCTGACGCGGCTCGCGCTCGTGAAGCGCGACGCGATCACCGGCAATTACGAGCCGGGCCCGTTGTCGTTGCGGCTGGGGCTGATGTCGATCGAGCGCCAGCCTGCCTACCGCGCGGCGCTGCCGCACGCGGCGCGGCTCGCGGAAGCGGTGGGCTTGAGCGTCGCGCTGTCGGTGCCGGGCGTGCTCGGCCCGACGATCGTGCGCATCGAGCACGGCGGCTATCCGCTGCACGTGAACCTGCATGTCGGCTCAGTGATGTCGCTCGACACGACGGCGACGGGCCGCGTGTTCCGCGCGTTCGGCGATCCCGCGCAACTCGACGCGATGGCGGCCAGCCAGGCCGGCGCGGGCGATACGCTCGCCGGCGCCGAAGGCCCGCAGCCCGCGCCGGACGCCGCAGCACAACTGGCCGAACGCGACGCGATCCGCGCGCGCGGCATCGAGCGCAGCGTCGACCGGCCGAGCCCCGGCGTCAGCGCGATGTGCGTGCCGGTATTCGACGCGCACGGGCGCCTGCAGCTCGCGTTGACGGTGATCGGTTCGAGCGGGTCGATCGATGTCGGCTGGGACGGCCCGATCGCGACCGCGTTGCGCGATGCGGCGCGGCAGGCCACCGCGTCGCTCGGCGCGGCAGTTTCGGAACCGCCGCCGGCCCCCTTGGCGGGCGCTCCGCGCGTGCCGCCCGCGCTGGCCGACGACGCGAAAGCGCAGCGCGGAATCAACGCGCTCGACAGCACCGGCGAGCTGCTGCTCGCGCTGGTATCGGCAGGCCGCGCGCTGCCGCTGCGCGATCTCGCGGCGGCGGCCGACATGCCGGCGGCAAAGGCGTTTCCGCATCTCGTCAGCCTGCAGAAGATCGGCCTGCTGAGCCGCGACGACGCCGGTTGCTTCGACGGCGGCCCGCTCGGGCAGGCGCTCGGCCTGATCGCGATGCAGCGCGTGTCGCCGACGCGCGACGCGGAAGCCGAGATCGTCGCGCTGGCCGCCGCGACCGACATGAGCGTGGCTGCCGCGACGCTCGGGCCGCTCGGCCCGACCGTGATCCGCCTCGAGGAATCGGCGCGGCCGCAGCACGTGAGCCTGCAGGTCGGCACCGTGATGTCGCTCGTCAATACGGCGATCGGCCGGATCTTCGCGGCCGGCATGTCCGACGACGTGCTGGCCGACCTGCTCGCCAGCGAGCCCGTGCGCCTCGCCGGCAGCGGCCCCGCGCAGGCCGACGACGCATTCCGCGCGCGGCTCGCGGCGATCCGCGCGGACACGCTCGATTTCGCGTTCGACGCGCCGGTGCCGGGTATCGGGACGGTCGCCGCGCCCGTGTTCGACCACACCGGCAGCATCCGGCTCGTGATCGCGATCATCGGCTCATCGCGCGGCTTCCCGCGCGGGCCGGACAGCGACCTCGCGCAGACGCTGCTCGCCGCGACGCGGCGGCTGTCGTGGCGGTTCGGGTGGATCGGCCGGTAATCGCCGCCGCCTTCCTCTCCGTCGCTCGATTCCCCTCTCTTTCTCGTTGAAGGCCGTGCGCTCGCCACGGCCTTCTCGCGCCTGTCCGCTACCTGACGGACCACCCCAATTCATGTTGCGAAGCAGCAACACAAATTGTCAGTAATTCTCATATAACGAAATCGCATTTCACAAAGCGGTGACGTTTCGCTATGATTAGGGTTATCCCTAACTCGCCACCTAAATGGGGCTTCGTCATGCAAACGTCTAATGTCTCCGATCGTTCCACCCAATCCACTGGCTGGCTCGCACGTGTTGGCGAGCTGCTTGCGGAAGCCTGGCAACTCCACCTCGAGAACTGCGAAGTCATCGCCGAAGCGCACGCGCGCCTCCCGCACTGAGCGGTACGACCGGGGCTACACCAGTTTGAAATGAATGACGGTCCGTCGAGCGGACCGTCATTTGCACTCGGGCATGCTGTCCGCCGCGGCCTGCGCCGGTCTCCCGGCCAGGTTCAAGCGACGGGCGGGCGTCAGCCCTTCACCGCATGCTTCGCGGTCGCCGGCCGCGCATCGTCATCGTCGTCGTGCCGCCGCGTCGCCTGCTGCGTGTCGCCCGGCCGCACCGGGTATGCCTTCGCCCCCATCAGCCCCTTCCACAGCACCTTGTTGTACGCGACCGCATCGAGCCGGTCCTCGACCGAGAAGTCCATCCCGCGCGTGACCGCTGCCCAGTAGCGCATCCCGTGCGTCGGCTTCAGCGCGGCCGTCTTGATGTCGCCCGCCGGGATCGGCAACTGCGTATTCGCGAGCAGGCCCGACGCAACCGCCTTGTACGTCCACTTCGACTGACTCATGTCGAACACGTCGGTCATCGGCCCTTGTGTCGCGTCGAACAGCCCGAGGTGATCGAGATTCAGCACCTCCGTGATCGTGCGGATCATGTTGACCGTCGTGTAATGCGTGCTGACGACCGCGTTCTGCTTCACGTACGGCCCGATCACGAATGCCGTGCTGCGATGTGCGTCGACGTGGTCCGGCCCGTCTTGCGCATCGTCCTCGACGATGAAGATCAGCGTGTCCGACGCATACGGGCTGTTCGCCAGCGCCTGCGCGACGCGGCCGACCGCATAGTCGTTGTCGGCCATGTCGAGCTCCGGCGTGTTGACGCCGTCCAGCGACGACGCAAAGCTGCCGGTATGGTCGTGCGGCAGCCGCAACAGCGTCAGCGCGGGCATCTGGCCGTTGCCGACGAACTGGTTGAATTCGCGCTCCCACTCCAGCTCGCGGTACAGGTCCGGATACGCGTTGTCATAACCGCGGAAATACGGATCGGTGCGATCGACAAGCGCAGGCGTCACGCTGTACCCCTGCACCTTGTTGTCGGCGAACGGCGCGCGATCCATCGGAATCGCGTTCGGGCCGCCGTTGCGCGAGATATCCATGAAGAAGCCGTAGTTGCGCACCGTCAGGCCCGCGCGCAACGCGGCGTTCCAGATATAACCCTGCTGTACGGCGTCGGACGGGCCGTCCGGCGCCGACACGTCGGCCGTGCCGGGCAGCAGGTCGGGGTCGACCGGGGTGAGCGGGTTCGCCGTCGTGCGTTGCGCGCCGGTCAGGCCCACGTCGACGTTTCGGTTCTGGCCTTCCCAGTCGTAAGAGCCGCCGCGCGAGCCGCTGCGCACCGGGCTGCTGGCATAGTTGACGGGCAGCATCTTCGCGCCGGCGTCGGATTCGCGCGCGCCGGTCGACCACGGCCAGCCGTTGCCGCTCACGTCGCCGGAATCGTGGAAGTTGTCGAGCGTGACGAACGTCTTTGCGAGCGCGTGCATGCTCGGCGTCGTCGCGTCCGGGAACTCGGCCAGCGACGGGTCGCCGTTTCCGCGGCCCAGATCGCCGAGGATCTGGTCATACGTACGGTTCTCCTTGACGATATAGATCACGTGCTTGATCTTCTGTCGCAGCGCGTTCATCGTCGCGACGTCGGCCGTGGAGAGCGCGGCATTGAAGCTGTTGTTGTCGGCGACCTGCTTCGTCAGCAGACCGAGCGTCGCGCTGTCCGGCGCGGGCATCCACATGAAGCCGCCCTTGCTCAACTGCTCGATGTACTGGTTCTCCACCAGGTGCACGGGCGAGTTCTTGACCGGGCAAGGCACGGTCCGGCCGCTGTCCTTGCAGTTGCCCGGATTCGGCCCCGGCATGTTTTTCGTGTAGACCATGTAGAGCGCGTTGTTCGCGCCGACCGCGACATCGGACGGATACCATCCGGTCGGAATCAGTCCGGTCACTTTCGCCGTATCGCCGGACAGCGATACGACCGCGACGTCGTTGGTGCCGCGATTGGTCACGTACAGTGCGGTTTCGTCCGGCGACAGCGCGAGCCCGTTCGGCGACGCGCCGCGATACTGCATTTCCGTGACGAGCCCCGCGGGCGCTACCGTCGACACGCTCGACACGACCTTGTTCAACGTCGTGTCGATCACCGACACGATGTCGGCGTTGTCGGACGCGACATAGAGGCGCGTCTGCGCCCGGTTCAGCACCATCTTGTTCGGATTGCCCTTGACCGGGATGCGCGTGACGACCTGCGGCGCATTGGTCGAGATGTCGACGACGACGATCTCCCGATCGCGTTCGCTCGACACGTAGGCGGTCTTGTTGCCGACGATGCGCACCGCGTTCGGATATTCGCCGCCCGGCGCGCCCGCTGCGCCGCCGCTCTTGCCCGGCCGGAGATCGCGTTCGGCCAGAACGGCGCCGGCCGCGACATCGACCAGCGTGACGGAGTCGTGATAGCGATTCGCGACGACCGCGCGCTTGCCGTCGGCCGTCACGTCGACGCCGGTCGCGAGCGGCGAGCTGCCGAGGCCGTTGCCGCCCTTGTGATTCAGCGCAATCGGCGCGCCGGCTTCGCCCCACACGCCCTGCGATAGCGCGAACACGTGCAGGTTGTCGTCGCCGCCGCCGGTCACGTAGAAATGCTGGCCGTCGGGCGCGAATGCGATGCCGACGTAGGTATCCGCCACCGGCAGCACCTGCTTCTTCACCGGCGTGCCGCCCGACACGTCGAACACGAACACATACTCGTTCGAATCGGCATTGATCAGCTTGCCGCCCGCGTCGAGCCGGTTATTGTAGCCGCTCGTCAGCACGAGCAGCGTCTTGCGGTCCGGACTGAGCGCCTCCGACACCGGCTGGCCGGCGATCAGGTCCGGCACGTCCTGCAGCCCCGGATTCAGCGCGACGAGCGTCGCGCCAGGCGCGGCCGACGGCGTGATGCGCTGTCCGGTCGACAGCAGCGTCGACGTCGTGTCGCCGAGTGTCGCGGTCGTGTTCACGGAATCGCTGTTGCACGCAGTCAATGTCGCGGCAACCGCTCCGGCTAGGACGAGAATTTTGTACACGGATGCTCCTGTTCGTCGAATGAGAACGTTTTCACCGCCCCAACCGAAACGAGCGGTAATAATTCGTAACGACCAGCAGGATATTGACCGTGGGTGAACCACCGGTGACGGCAACCTTGCCGAAGGCATTCAAGCGCTTTCGTTTCGCCTTCCATCACGGCCCGGTGCGCGCGCCGGCCAGTGCGCATTGCGCGTCGACGACGTCCGCGCATGCCGATCGCGGACGACGGGCAACACGCGCCCCGCCCCCCTCACACCTGGATCGACGGCACATCCTTCATGCAGCGCAGCGCGAACATCGAGCGGCTGTGACGGATGCTCGAGATCCTGTACAGCTTTTCGCGCAGGAACCGCTCGTA
This sequence comes from Burkholderia sp. BE17, assembly GCF_009362305.1. NCBI lineage: Bacteria > Pseudomonadati > Pseudomonadota > Betaproteobacteria > Burkholderiales > Burkholderiaceae > Burkholderia > Burkholderia sp. BE17. Next base: position 32,434 of record NZ_WHNU01000012.1, on the reverse strand, counting down.
GCCGGCCGTACCGTCCACGGCAACCTTGATCCAGTAGTCGTACTCGCCCGACACCAGATACGCCTCGAGCACTTCCGGCAGCGCCGCCAGTTCGGCGCCGAAACGCGCGAGCGCGTCGTCCTCGTGACGATCGAGCGTGACTTCGAGGATCACGATGTCCGCGTAGCCGAGCATGCGCTGGTTGACCAGCGCGACGTAACCGTCGATGTAGCCGTCGGCTTCGAGCTGCCGCGTGCGGTTCCAGCACGCGGTCGTCGACATGCCGATCTGTTCGGCCAGTTCGGCGTTCGACAGGCGCGCATTTTTCTGCAATGCACCAAGGATCTTGCGATCCTGATTGTCGAGCGTTTTCGGCATGCGTTCGCGGTTGGCCATGATGAGAAGAATTTTCTACTGAAAATCGGCATTCTATCTGAACATGATTCCTGTTTCAGGCCCGTTTTACTGGAAAACAGGAAGCCTTTTAATCGGCTCGCTTGATACATTTTCACCATGCCTGTTGCCCGGCACGCTCCCCGCGACAACCCCTTCGCACCGGGACGCACGGCCGCAATCACGAGTTGCGGTGCCGGACAAGCAGGCATGCGATTCCTCCGCCGCCCGCACGCCTGTCCGACCGCGTGCGGAGCCGGTGCCTGCGTCCCCTTCCCGCACTTCCCGTCATGTCGTTCAGGCTTTATCTGTCGTTCCTCGCTGCTTCCGCCGTTCTCATCTACGCGCCCGGCCCCGTCAACCTGCTCACGATGAACCAGGCGCTGCGCGCCGGCTGGCGCCGCGCGCTGCCGTGCGTGTGGGGCGGCACGCTCGCCGTGATGCTGCAACTCGCGCTGACCGCGCTGTGCCTGAATTCGCTGGTCCACATCAATGAACACGCGCTGACCGTGCTGCGCTGGGCCGGCGCTGCGTATCTCGTGTGGCTCGGCGGCAAGCAATGGCTCAGTCGCGCACCGGCAAACGCGCCTGCCGCTTTGGCGGAAGCCGGAGCCGCGATCGTCCCGCAGGACACCGACACCGGACGCGCGCTGTTCTGGCGCGGCGTCGCGACGTCGGGCCTGAACCCGAAGACGCTGCTGTTCTTTCCGTCGTTCTTTCCGCAGTTCATCAGCCCGACTGCCGACCGGAGCCTGAATCTTCAATTCCTGCTGCTCGCCACGACGTTCGCGCTGCTGTTCGCGGGCGGCGTCGCATCGATGGCGCTGTTCTCGCACCGGCTGAGCCGCGCGTTGCAGCGGCCGGCGCGGATGCGCGCGATGAACCGCGTGACGGGCGGTCTGCTCGTCGGGATGGGCGCGATCATGGTCGGCTGGAACTGAGCGACCACGCGTATGCACTTCATCGCGGCAGCCGTCAGGCCCCGCGAAAAAGCAGCCGATCGCCGAATGCTTTAGGGTAGCGCCTGGTTCGTTGGACATGCCCGGCCTGCCGGGCGACTGGATGAAGCACGTCACTACCCGCCTGCGGCGCCTGTTCGCGCCGGTCGGCCTGCACTGGTATCTCGCCCTCCTCCTCGCGCTCGATGCGTTCATGGTGCTGCGGCCCGTCGTCGAGCATGCAAAGCTCGGCGTGCATCACGCATGGCTTGCCGATGCGCTGAACCTCGTCGACAACGCGGGGCTCGTCGTGCTGCCGCAGGTCGTCGTCGCGGCCGGCCTCGCGACGATGGCCATCGGCATCGTGCTGCGCGCCCGCGTCGCCTGGGTGCTGTCGATCCTGCTGCTGGTCGCGGCCGCCGCGATCAGCATGCTCGGCGGCTATCGCAGCCACGCCGTGTTCGTGTACACGGCCGTGCTGGTCGTCGCGCTGCTTTATTACTGGCGGCATTTCGACCGCGCGAGCGTCGCCGCGAGCAGCCTGTTCGCGTTGCTGAGCATCGTGTCGCTGCTGATCTACGCGACCTTCGGCGTGCTGTATCTCGGCGACGAATTCACGCCGCCCGTCCACGATCTCGCCACCGCCGTCTATTTCTCGATCGTGTCGATGTCGACGGTCGGTTACGGCGACATCGTTCCGCACGCACCGACCGCACGCCTGTTCACCGCCTCGGTGATCGTGCTCGGCATCACGGTGTTCGCGACGTCGATCAGCGCGGTCGTCGGCCCCGTGATCGGCGGCAATCTGAAACGGATCGTCAAGGGAGGCATTTCGAACGTGATCCGCAAGCATCATTTCCTGATCGTCGGCGCGACGCCCGTCGCGCATGCGGTGCACGACGGGCTGCGCAAGCGCGGCTACGCGGTGACCGTCGTCGTGCCGGCCGGCGTCGAGCACAACTACGCGGCGGCGACCGACCTGATCGTCGGCGACGCAACCGACCACGCAGTACTGGAAAGCGCCGGCGCGGCGACCGCGCGTGCAGTGCTCGCGCTGCGCTCCGACGACGCCGAGAACGCGTTCATCATCCTCGCGATCCGCGAGATCGCGCCGTCGGTGCGCACGGTCGCGCTCGTGAACCAGCAGCGCAACCTCGAACGACTGCGCCTGCTGAAACCCGACATGGTGTTCTCGCCGCAGCAGCTCGCGGGCGAACTGCTCGCGAGCACGCTCAACGACGAACCGGTCGACAAGTCGGTGATCTCGCACCTGCTGTTCGGCACGGCCGATGCCGCCTGCCCCTGCGACCCGCTGAACCGCTGAACCGCTGAACCGCTAAACCGCTAAACCGCTAAACCGCTAAACCGCTAAACCGCTAAACCGCTAACAATGTGACCCACGGCGGCCGGTGCTCGGCCGGTACAATCGCGCGATGTCCGAATTGCTCACTTACGGCGGCCTGTTCGCCGTGTCGATGGTCGCCGCGACGCTGTTGCCGCTCCAGTCCGAAGCCGTGCTCGCCGGCCTGCTGCTCGCCGGGCGCGAACCCGTGTGGGCGCTGGTGCTCGTCGCGAGCATCGGCAACGTCGCCGGCTCCGTGATCAACTGGGCGCTCGGGCGCGGCATCGAGCACTTCCGCGACCGCCGCTGGTTTCCGGTCAAGCCGTCCGCGCTCGCGCGCGCCGAGCGCTGGTATGCGCGCTACGGCCGCTGGTCGCTGCTGCTGAGCTGGGCGCCGGTGATCGGCGATCCGCTGACGATGATTGCCGGCGTGCTGCGCGAGCCGCTGCCGACCTTTGTCGCGATCGTCACGCTCGCGAAGGTCGGCCGCTATCTGGCAGTCGCGTGGCTCGTGACGTACTGACGGTACCGACGGTACCGACGCGACCTTTCCTCCGCCGACGGCGCCTGCGCACGCCGCCACCGGCTTCGCACCGCTAAAGAATTCGTCGAAGCTGCCGTATTCCTTACGGTGTGCGGTGACGCGTGCGTTCCGCTCCTCTCCCTCCCCACTCAGGATGCCGTATGAGATTGACCCAATTGGGCCGGGTGAGCGTCGGCGCGCGCCTTGCCGCGCCGGCGTGCGCGCTCGTCGCACTGCTGTTCACCGTTTTCGCATGGGCGCTCGCTCATTTTGCCAGCCAGCAACTCGCGGACGAGGCGCACGCGCGCATCGCCGACAAGGAGCAGTCGATCCGTGCGATGGTCGAGATGTTCGACAAGGCGCTGTCGGCCGAAGCCAGTCGCTCGATGTCGCTGTTCGCGAGTTTCCTGCCGGCCGATTTCTCGCTCGACCCGGCGCGCACCGTCGACATCGGCGGCGTCGCCGCGCCCACGCTTTCCGCGGGCGGCCAACCGCTCGACCTCGATTACTCGATTCCCGACCAGTTCCTGAAGAAAAGCGGCGCGATCGCGACGATCTTCGCGCGCGACGGCGACGATTTCGTGCGCATCACGACGTCGCTGAAGAAACAGGACGGGGCACGCGCGGTCGGCACGCGCCTCGATCGCGCGAGCCCCGCGTACGCTCCGCTCGTCGCCGGGCGCAGCTACACGGGCCTCGCCAAACTGTTCGGTCGGCAGTACATCACGCAGTACAAGCCGGTCACCGATGCAACCGGCCGCGTGATCGGCGCGCTGTTCGTCGGTCTCGACGTCGGCGCCGAGCTGCAAGTCGTCCAGGACGGCATCCGTGCGTTGAAGGTCGGCGAGAACGGCTACTACTTCGTGCTCGACGCCTCTCCGGGCGCATCGCGCGGCACCTTCGTCGTCCATCCCGATGCAGCCGGCCAACGCGCCGACGACACGCGTGCGCCGTACACGCAAATGCTCGCGGCCGGCCAGGGCCGGCTCGCGTATACGTCGGCCGACCCGGCCGCGCACGACGGCCAGCCAACCGCGAAATTCGTGTCGTTCACGACGATTCCGCAGTGGCAGTGGCTGGTCGGCGGCATCGCAATCGACGACGAACTGCTGGCCGGCATGCGCACCCTCCGCGACCGCTTCCTGATGATCGCCGGCGTGCTCGTCGCGGCGTTCGCGGCGCTGTTCGTCGTGGTCGTGAAGCGCGTCGTGAGCCGGCCGCTCGACGCGGCGGCACGCGCGTCCGAACGCTACGCGGCGGGCGACCTCAGCGTGCGAATCCGCGACGGCGAGGCGGCACGCGGCGCCACGCGCAACGACGAGATCGGCCGGCTCGTGCAGGCAGTCGACGGGATCGGCGACGGCCTGGCGCGGATCGTCGCGCAGGTGCGCAGCGGCTCGGCCGGCATCGCGCGCGGCATGGTCGGCATCGCGGCCGGCAGCGGCGACATCGCCGCGCGGATCGCAACGCAGGCGAGCAGCGTCGAGCAGACGGCGGCCAGCATGGAGCAGATCACGGCCGCCGTGCAGCAGAACGCCGAGCATGCGGCGCAAGCGAACACGCTGGTCGCGAACGCATCGGCCGCCGCGACCGACGGCGACGCGGCGGTGCAGCGCGTGGTCGCAACGATGGACGAAATCGGCCGCGCAACGCGCCGGATCGCCGAAATCACGGGCGCGATCGAAGGCATCGCGTTCCAGACCAACATCCTGGCGCTGAACGCTGCCGTCGAGGCCGCGCGCGCGGGCGAGCACGGCAAGGGTTTCGCGGTGGTCGCGGCCGAAGTGCGCGCGCTCGCGCAGCGCAGCGCGGCCGCGGTCAAGGAAATCGACGCGCTGAGCGCCGAATCGTCGACGACCGTCGAACAGGGTTACCGAATCGCGGACGCGGCGCGCGGCACGATGCGCGACATCGTCGCCCGCGTCGATCAGGTCCGCACGCTGATCGGCGAGATCAGCTCCGCATCGCGAGAGCAATCGGCCGGTATCGAGCAAGTGAACCAGGCCGTCACGCAGATCGGGGAAGCCACGCAGCAGAACGCGACGCTGATCTCGGATGCCGAGCGCGCGGCCGTCGCACTGCGCGACCAGGCCGCGCAACTGTCCAAAGCCGTCAGCGTGTTCCGGCTCGAGCGCGACGCATGAGCGTCAGCCGGCGGCGGCCGGTGGCCGCCCGCCGCCTACTTCTTGTCGCCCGCCAGGTCGATCGCCTTGTCCGATCCGACCGCATTGCGCAGCTGGAACTTCTGGATCTTGCCGGTCGACGTCTTCGGCAGCTCGCCGAAGCGCACGACCTTCGGCACCTTGAAGCCCGCGAGCAGTTGCCGGCAGTGCGCGACGATCTCCTCCTCGGTCGCGCGCGCGCCTTCGCGCAGCTCGACGAACGCGCACGGCACCTCGCCCCATTTCGGGTCTGGCATCGCGACGACGGCCGCAACCGCGACGGCCGGATGCCGGTACAGCGCGTCCTCGACCTCGATGCTCGAGATGTTCTCGCCGCCCGAGATGATGATGTCCTTGCGGCGATCCTTGATGCGGATATAGCCGTCCGGCGTCAGCACGCCGAGATCGCCGGTATGGAACCAGCCGCCGTGGAACGCCTCGTCGGTCGCGTGCGGGTTCTTCAGGTAGCCCTTCATGCAGATGTTGCCGCGGAACATGATCTCGCCGAGCGTCTCGCCGTCGGCCGGCACCGGCGCCATCGTGTCGGGATCGAGCACCGTCGCGCCCGCTTCGAGGTGGTAGCGCACGCCCTGGCGCGCATTGAGCCGCGCGCGCTCTTCATCGGGCAGCGCTTCCCAGTGCGACTGCTTCGCGCACACGGTCGCGGGGCCGTAGACCTCGGTCAGCCCGTACACGTGCAGCAGGTCGAAGCCGATCTCCTTCATCTTCGCGATCACCGCCGGCGCGGGCGCCGCGCCCGCGACCATCGCGTGCACCGTGTGGTCGATCCCTTCGCGGAATTCGGCCGGCGCGTTCGCGATCGCGCTCTGCACGATCGGTGCGCCGCAATAGTGCGTGATGCGTTCGCGGCGAATCAGGTCGAACACGGTCTTCGCGTCGAATTTGCGCAGGCACACGTTCACGCCCGCGCGCGCCGCGACGGCCCACGGGAAGCACCAGCCGTTGCAGTGGAACATCGGCAGCGTCCACAGATACACCGCGTGCTTCGGCATGTCCCATTCGAGGATGTTGCTGATCGCCGCCAGATACGCGCCGCGATGGTGGTAGACGACGCCCTTCGGGTCGCCGGTCGTGCCGGACGTGTAGTTCAGCGCGATCGCATCCCATTCGTCGCCGGGCGGTGTCCATGCGTAGTCGGCGTCGCCGCCGGCGACGAACGCCTCATAGTCGGTCGCGCCCGCGAAACGCTCGGGATCGGCCGGCATCGCATCGGCGACGCTGACGATCTTCAGGCCCGGCACCTCGAGCGCCGCGCGCTGCGCGAGCTCCGCGTATTCGGTGTCGACGATCAGCACCTTCGCCTCGCCGTGACGCAGCATGAAGATCACCGACGGCACGTCGAGCCGCGTGTTGATCGTGTTCAGCACCGCGCCGGCCATCGGCACGCCGAAGTGCGCCTCGACCATCGCCGGGATGTTCGGCAGCAGCGCCGCGACGGTGTCGCCGCGCTCGACGCCGGCCCGCGCGAGCGCGCTCGCCAGCTGCTTCGCACGCGTATAGGTCTCGCCCCACGTTTGCCGCACGTCGCCGTGCACGATCGCGAGGCGCTCGCCATAGACTTCCGCCGTCCGGACCAGGAAGTCGATCGGGGTGAGCGGTACGTAATTGGCATCGCGGCGGCCGAGTCCGGCCTCGAACATCTGCGTCATGATCCTGTCTCCCGTGTTCTGTCGACCGGGGTGCATGCACCCCGGATCGTTTTGATGTGGTTCAATTGCCGACAGCCTAACGGGCGTTATTGTGAGCCGTCTGTCATCGAAACGACAGAGTGCCTTTCGAGCGCTGCGCGTTATCCCTAACCTCGCAAACCCGCACCCATGCACGACCACCACGTTGCGCCGCCCGACTCGGCCGCCCACCCGGCCGACGCGCTTCCCGAACCGGGCCCGCTGCCGGCGCTGTCGACACTGTTCGGCCAGTGCGCGTGGTTCCGCACGCTCGCGCCCGAGCATCAGGCGCTGGTGCTCGCGCAGTCGCACGTAGAGCAGTGCGAGGCCGGCGCCGTGATCGCGCACCGGCTCGCGCCGTCCGAATACTGGATCGGCGTGCATCGCGGGCTGCTGAAGCTCGCGATCTTCAATGCGTCGGGGCGCGGCTGCACGTTTTCCGGCGTGCCGTCGGGCGGCTGGTTCGGCGAAGGCAGCGTGATCAAGCGCGAGCTGCGCAAGTACGAGGTCGTCGCGATCCAGCGCTCGACCGTGCTGTTCGTGCCGGTCGACACGTTCCATGCGCTGCTCGACACGAGCCTGCCGTTCACGCGCTTCGTGATCCACCAGTTGAACAACCGGATGGGCGAATTCATCGCGTCGATCCAGAACAGCCGGCTGCTCGACGTCGATGCGCGCGTCGCGCAGTCGCTCGCGCAGCTTTTCAACCCAGCCCTGTACCCGGACACCGGCCCGTCGCTGTCGATCTCGCAGGAGGAACTGGGGATGCTCGTCGGCGTGTCGCGGCAGCGGATCAACCAGGCGCTGCAGCAGCTCGAGAAGCTCGGCGCGCTGCGGCTCGCGTACAACCAGATCGAGGTCGTCGATCTGGGCGCGCTCGCGCGCTTCGGGATGGAGCAGATCTGAGCGCGGCACGATGAGCGAAGCCGTCGCCGGCACGACGTACGCTGACGTTGCCGCAGCCGTTCGCGGGTCGCAGCGGGCGCACTATTTCGTCAGCAGAATCGGCCGGCGGCGACCGCGCGCCCAACCTGACAATTCCGCCAGTTTCGCGACAGTAACCCGTTCCACGCCGACGCCTATCATTCGGGTTCCCTTCACCGACGCCTGATCACCGCCTGTCCCGCTGCCTCCATGTGGATCGTCAATCTCGCGCTCAGGCGCCCCTACACGTTCATCGTCATGGCCATCATGATCGTGCTGGCCACGCCGCTTGCGCTGATGCGCACGCCGGTCGACGTGCTGCCCGCGATCAACATCCCCGTGATCAGCGTGATCTGGAATTACGGCGGCTTCTCCGCGACGGAGATGACGAACCGCATCACGGCCGTGCATGAACGGATCCTGACGACGACCGTCAACAACATCCAGCATGTCGAATCGACGTCGCTGCCCGGCATCGCGGTCGTGAAGGTGTTCCTGCAGCCCGGCGCGAACGTGCAGACGGCGATCGCGCAGACGGTGTCGTCCGCGCAGGCGATCGTGCGGCAGATGCCGCAGGGCGCGACGCCGCCGCTCGTGATCACCTATTCCGCGTCGAGCATCCCGGTGATCCAGCTCGGGCTGTCGAGCACGACGCTCAGCGAACAGTCGCTCGCGGACATCGCGCTGAACTTCCTGCGCCCGCAACTGATCACGATTCCCGGCGCCCAGGTGCCGTTCCCGTACGGCGGCCGCACGCGCGTGGTCGCGATCGATCTCGATCCGCAGGCGCTGCTCGCGAAGGGCCTCACGCCGGCCGACATCGTCAACGCGGTCAACGCGCAGAACCTCGTGCTGCCGACCGGCACCGCGAAGATGGGCCAGACCGAATACCGGATCGACACGAACGCGTCGGCCGACACGGTCGCCGACATCAGCCGCCTCCCGATCCAGACCGTCAACGGCGCGACGACCTACCTGCGCGAGGTCGCGTCCGTGCGCGACGGCTTCGCGCCGCAGACCAACGTCGTGCGCCAGAACGGCCAGCGCGGCGTGCTCGTGTCGATCCTGAAAAGCGGCGACGCGTCGACGCTCAAGGTCGTGTCGGACCTGAAGGCGCTGCTGCCGAAGGTGATCCCGACGCTTCCCGAAGGGCTCACGATCACGCCGCTGTTCGACCAGTCGGTGTTCGTCAACGCGGCCGTCCAGGGCGTGATCCACGAAGCGCTGATCGCGGCCGTGCTGACCGCGATGATGATCCTGCTGTTCCTCGGCAACTGGCGCAGCACGCTGATCATCGCGATCTCGATTCCGCTGTCGATCTTCACGTCGCTGATCGCGCTGTCGGCGCTCGGCGAGACCATCAACATCATGACGCTCGGCGGGCTCGCGCTCGCGGTCGGGATCCTGGTCGACGACGCGACCGTCACGATCGAGAACATCGAGCGGCACCTGCATCTCGGTACTGACCTGCACGAGGCGATCCTCGAAGGCGCCGGCGAGATCGCGGTGCCCGCGTTCGTGTCGACGCTGTGCATCTGCATCGTGTTCGTGCCGATGTTCTTCCTGACGGGCGTCGCACGCTTCCTGTTCGTGCCGCTCGCGGAAGCCGTCGTGTTCGCGATGCTCGCGTCGTACGTGCTGTCGCGCACGCTCGTGCCGACGCTCGCGATGCTGCTGTTCCGCCCGCAGCAGGCCAGCACCGGCCCCGATCATGCGACGTCGCGTTTCGCGCGCCTGCATCATGCGTTCAACAACGCGTTCGAGCGGCTGCGCGCGTGGTACATCGTGCTGCTGAGCATGCTGCTCGTGCGCCGCCGCTTCTACGCGATGTGCTTCCTCGGCTTTTGCGTGCTGTCGACGGGCCTCGTGTTCGCACTCGGCCGCGACTTCTTCCCGAACGCCGATTCCGGCAACATCCGGCTGCACATGCGCGCGCCGACCGGCTACCGGATCGAGGAAACCGCGCGCCTCGCCGACCGGGTCGAGCGCGTTATCCGCGAAGTCGTGCCGCCCGACGAGCTCGGCGCGATCGTCGACAACCTCGGCCTGCCCGTCAGCGGCATCAACCTGTCGTACAGCAATGCCGGCACCATCGGCACGCTCGACGGCGAGCTGCTGATCGCGCTGAAGCCCGGCCACCGCGCGACCACGCACTACGTGCAGACGCTGCGCAAGCTGCTGCCCGAGCGCTTCCCGGGCGTCGAATTCTTCTTCCAGCCGTCGGACATTATCACGCAGATCCTCAACTTCGGTCAGCCGGCCGCGATCGACGTGCAGGTGCTCGGCAACGATCTCGCGAGTAACATGACTATCGCGAGCAACCTGATGAAAAAGGTCAGGCAAATCCCCGGCGCCGTCGACGTGCACGTGCTGCAACGCAACGACGAGCCGACCCTGCTGGCCGACATGGATCGTACGCGCATGCAGCAGCTCAATCTCTCCGCGCAGAACGTCGCGCAGAACATGCTGATCTCGCTGTCCGGCAGTTCGCAGACGACGCCGTCGTTCTGGATCAACCCGCGTACCGGCGTGCAGTACCCGCTGCAGATCCAGACCCCGCAATACAACATCTCGTCGGTCGACGACCTGCTCGGCACGCCGATCTCGGCCAGCGGCCGCACGGGCATGCCGCTGCAACTGCTCGGCAACCTCGTGCAGGTGCGCACCGCCGCGAATCCGGCCGTGATCACGCACTACAACATCCGCCCGGCGATCGACCTGTACGTGAGCGTCGAGGGCCGCGACCTCGGCTCGGTCGCGGGCGAGATCGACCGCATCGTGTCCGACACGCGCGCGAGCCTGCCGCGCGGCACCGAGCTGACGATGCGCGGCCAGATCGAGACGATGCGCACGTCGTATATCGGCCTCGGCGCGGGTGTCGCGATGGCGATCGTGCTCGTCTACCTGCTGATCGTCGTCAATTTCCAGTCGTGGCTCGACCCGCTGATCATCATCAGCGCGATGCCGGCCGCGCTCGCCGGCATCGCGTGGATGCTGTTCATCACCGGCACGCACCTGAGCGTGCCCGCGCTGACGGGCGCGATCATGACGGTGGGCGTCGCGACCGCGAACAGCATTCTCGTGGTGTCGTTCGCGCGCCAGCGGCTCGCCGCCGGCGCGCCGCCGCTCACGGCCGCGCTGGAGGCCGGCGCGACGCGGATCCGGCCGGTGCTGATGACGGCGCTCGCGATGATCATCGGCATGGTGCCGATGGCGCTCGGCCTCGGCGAAGGCGCCGAGCAGAACGCGCCGCTCGGCCGCGCGGTAATCGGCGGGCTGCTGTTCGCGACCGTTTCGACCTTGCTGTTCGTGCCGCTCGTGTTCGGCGGCGTGCATTCGCGGCTGGCCCGCCGGCGCGCGCGCCAGGCCGGACACTGACTTTCGCCTATAGACCCGGTCAATTCATGGAAGAGAAACATCACAGCTCCGTCGGCATCCAGGTGGATGAACACGGCATGCACCTGCCGACGCGCACGTCGGTGTCGCGGCGCGGGCGAATCGTACTGGGCGTGATCGGCGTGCTGCTGGCCGCCGGCGCCGCGCGCACGATCGTCGTCAACGTGCTGAACCGCAACCGGCTCGACGCGATCGCCGAGCAGAACACGCGCCAGTACGTGAACGTCGTGCGCCCGGCCGACGCGGCCGCCGGCGGCAAGCTGACGCTGCCCGGCACGCTGCGCGGCTTCGTCGAGGCGCCGATCTACGCACGTGCGAGCGGCTATGTGCTGCGCTGGCAGGCCGACATCGGCGCGCACGTGAAGCAGGGGCAAGTGCTCGCCGAACTCGACACGCCCGAGCTGAACCAGGAGCTCGCGCAGGCCACCGCGCAGCGCCAGCAGGCGCAGGCGGCGCTCGCGCTCGCGAAGACGTCGTTCGACCGCGCGCAGCAGTTGCGCCAGCGCGATGCGGTGTCGCAGCAGGAACTCGACGATCGGCAAGGCGCGTTCAACCAGGGCACCGCGAACCTCGCCGCGGCCGACGCGAACATGCGCCGGCTCACCGAGCTGAAGGGCTTCCAGCGGATCGTCGCGCCGATCGACGGGATCGTCACGCAGCGCAACGTCGACGTCGGCGATCTCGTCAACTCCGGCAACGCGGGCCGCTCGCTGTTTACGGTCGTGCAGGCCGACCGGTTGCGCCTCTACGTACAGGTGCCGCAGGCGTACGCGCAGCAGGTGAAGGTCGGCCAGCACGTGAGCGTCGCGCAGGCCGAGCTGCCGGGCCGGACCTTCGACGGCACGATCACGCGCACGTCCGAGTCGATCGATGTCGCGACGCGCTCGCTGCAGATCGAGATCACGCTGCCGAACCCGGATGCACGGCTGCTGCCCGGCGCGTACGTGCAGGCGACGCTGCCGATGACGCCGCTCGGCCGCCTGCAGATCCCGGCCAATACGCTGCTGTTCCGCGCCGAGGGCCCGACGGTCGCGACCGTCGACGCGAACGGCCAGGTGCGCCTGAAACCGGTGACGGTCGTGCGCACGATCGGGCAGACGCTCGAAGTCGACGGGCCGATCACGCCGAACGACCGCCTCGTCGCGAACCCGAGCGACGCGCTCGCGAACGGCGATCCGGTCGTCGTGTCGGCGCCGGCGGCAAAACCCGCATCGGCCGTCGCGGGAGCGAAGTCGTGATCGCGAAACGCGCCCGCGTGCGGCCCGCGGCGCTCGCCGCCGTCGTGACGGCAACCGCCCTCGCCGGCTGCACGGTCGGCCCCGACTACCGGCCCCCGGCCGTCGATACGCCGGCCGCATGGCGGCTCGACCCGGCCGACGCGTACTGGCACCCGGCCGCGCCGGCCCGCGCGCCGCTCGATCCCGCGTGGTGGACCGCGTTCGGCGATCCGCAGCTCGACACGCTCGAAGCCGACGCGCTGCGCAACAACCAGAACCTGAAGGCCGTCGCCGCGCGCTACGACCAGGCGAAGGCCACGCTCGCATCGGTCGGGTCCGCGCAGTATCCGGCGGTCGGCCTGAACGCCAGCGGCCAGCGCTTCAAGATCTCCGCCGACCGGCCGCAGACCAACTACGCGACGCGCAGCATGTCGACCGTGCAGAACGAGATCCAGGTCGGCGCGAGCGTCAGCTACGAACTCGACCTGTTCGGCCGCGTGCGACGCAGCGTCGAATCCGCGCAGGCAAGCACCGAGCAGGCACACGACGATTTCGCGAACGCGCGCCTGGTGCTGAGCGCCGATCTCGCGTCGAGCTATTTCGCGCTGCGCGAGTTCGACAGCGAGATCGACGTCGTCAAGCGCTCGATCGACCTGCAGCAGAAGGCGCTCGACTACGTGAGCGCGCGCCACGAACTCGGCGCGGTGTCGGGCCTCGACCTGCTGCAGCAGCGCTCGCAGCTCGACGCGACGCGCACGCAGGCGCAGTTGCTGATCCAGCAGCGCGCGCAGGTCGAAACCGCGATCGCGACGCTGGTCGGCACGCCGGCTCCCGAATTCTCGCTGCCGCCGCGCGTGGTGCCGATCAACGCGCCCGCGCTGCCGACCGGCATGCCGAGCGACCTGCTGCAGCGGCGCCCCGACGTCGCGTCGGCCGAGCGTGCGATGGCGGCCGCGAACGCGCAGATCGGCGTCGCGCGCGCCGCGTATTTCCCGCGCATCACGCTGTCGCCGGACCTCGGCTGGGATGCGACGCGCTTCGCGAGCCTGTTCACCGTGCCGGCGCTGCTGTGGTCGGTCGGCGCGTCGGTCAGCCAGCCGCTGTTCGAAGGCGGCAAGCTGAAGGCCGGCGTCGATTTCGCGCAGGCCGGTTATGCCGCCGCGCAGGCCAGCTACCGGCAGACCGTGCTCACCGCGTTCCAGGAGGTGCAAAATGCGGTGACGGGCCTGTCGGTGCTGGCCGACGCCGCGCAGCAGGCATCGGCGGCCGTCGACGACGCGCGCAAGCTCGTGTCGCTCGCGCAGGACCGCTACGCGGGCGGCCTGACGCCGTTCATCGACGTGCTGACGGCCCAGCAGCAACTGCTGACGAGCGAGCGCCAGGCCGTGCAGATCCAGGGCCAGCGCGCGGCGCTCGTCGTCTTTCTCGCGAAGGCGCTCGGCGGCGGCTGGGACGGCGGCACGACGAGCGGCCCCGCGCCGTCCGACGTCGCGGCGGCCGGCCCGCAGCCCGCCGCGAGCGTCGGCCCCTAACCCGGTTACGCGGAACAACAACATGAAAGTGCTGATCGTCGAAGACGAACCGAAAGTCGTCGAATACCTGAAGAGCGGCCTGACCGAGGAAGGCTGGGTCGTCGACACCGCGCTCGACGGCGAGGACGGCGCGTGGAAGGCCGTCGAATTCGACTACGACGTGGTCGTGCTCGACGTGATGCTGCCGAAGCTCGACGGCTTCGGCGTGCTGCGCGCGCTGCGCGCGCAGAAGCAGACGCCCGTCATCATGCTGACCGCGCGCGACCGCGTGGACGATCGCGTGCGCGGGCTGCGCGGCGGCGCCGACGACTACCTGACCAAGCCCTTCTCGTTCCTCGAGCTGATCGAACGGCTGCGCGCGCTGACGCGCCGCGCGCGCGTGCAGGAATCGACGCTGATCTCGATCGGCGACCTGCGCGTGGACCTGATCGGCCGCCGTGCGACCCGCGACGGCACGCGGCTCGACCTGACCGCACAGGAATTCCAGCTGCTCGGCGTGCTTGCGCGGCGCAGCGGCGAGGTGCTGTCGAAGACGACGATCGCCGAACTCGTGTGGGACGTGAACTTCGACAGCAACGCGAACGTCGTCGAGACGGCGATCAAGCGCCTGCGCGCGAAACTCGACGGCCCGTTCGCGGACAAGCTGCTGCACACGATCCGCGGCATGGGCTACGTGCTCGAGGCGCGCGAGGACGGCGACACCGAGAGGCAGGCATGAAGCGCTCGATCGTCCTGCGGCTGTCGGCGATGTTCGGCATCGTGTCGCTGCTCGTGTTCACGCTGGTCGGCTGCGGGCTGTTCGTGTTGATGGAGCGCCAGCTCTTCGCCGAGCTGCGCGCGACGATCGACACGCGCGCGAAGGTCGCGCAGATGATCGTGTCGCACGCGACCACGGCCGCGCGCGGCCGCCTGATGCAGGAAAAGCTCGCCGACCTCGAACCGCCCGACGGGTCGACGCGCTACCAGATCGACAGCCCCGACGCCGACTTCCGCTTCGGTCACCCGGTCGACGGCGTGCCCGTCGGCGAACCGTTCGGTGCGTTCCAGCAGTACGCGCTCAACCACAGCAGCTACGACGTGATGACGAAGACCGTCCCGATCGCAGGCAGCGGCGAACGCCCCGATCTGAAGCTGATCGTCGCGTCGTCGTGCGAGCGCACGCAGCGGATGCTGCGCCGTTTCGTGTGGACGCTCGCCGCGCTGATCGCGATCGCCACCGTCATCACGCTGATGCTGGGCCGCGCGGTCGCGCGCTTCGGGCTCGCGCCGCTCGACCGGCTGTCGCAGGATGCGGCGGCCATCAGCGCCACCAACCGCCGCCAGCGGCTGCACACCGACGCACTGCCGACCGAGCTGCGCGATCTCGCCGCGTCGTTCAACGGCTCGCTCGAGCGCATCCAGCAGACCTACGCGCGGCTCGAAGCGTTCAACGCCGACGTTGCACACGAGCTGCGCACGCCGGTCAGCATCCTGATCGGCCAGACCCAGGTCGCGCTGACGAGCCGCGACCGCTCGGTCGACCGGATGCGCCAGACGCTGCAGTCGAACCTCGAGGAATTCGAGCGGCTGCGCGTGATCATCAACGACATGCTGTTCCTGTCGCGCAGCGATCGCGGCGAACGCGCGACCGACCTGAAGGACGTGTCGCTCGCCGACGAGGTGCGGCGCATGCTCGACTTCCTCGAAATCCCGCTCGACGAAGCGCAACTGCGCGCCGAACTGCACGGCGATGCGCGCGCGACCGTCGATCCGTCGCTGTTCCGCCGCGCGATGACGAACCTGCTGATCAACGCGATCCAGCATTCGGCGCCCGGCGCGACGCTGAACGTGACGATCGCGCGCCGCGACACGCTCGTCGAGATGGCCGTCGCGAATCCCGGCGAGCCGATCGACCCCGCCCAGCGGTCGCACGTGTTCGAACGCTTCTACCGGCTCGAGGAAGCACGCGCGAACAGCAAGGAAAACCACGGGCTCGGGCTGTCGATCGTCAAGGCCGTGGCCGAGATGCACGGCGGCAGCGTGTTCGTCGCATGCTCGGGCGGCGTCAATACGTTCGGCTTCTCGGTGTCGACGCAACCCTGCGCGGGCGGCCCGCTGCGCCCGGCCGATGCAGGCGATGCCGCCGGCTCGGCCGATCCGCGCGACACGCGGCCGGCGCACGCGCCGCGCGCGTTGCACTGACGGCGGCCGCGCGCCGCCGAGGGTTGTTTTCTTCAATACGTACCGGTGCGGCTCCCGTAGTCTCGATGCGACTTTGAACATTTCGCATGGAGACACCTGATGAGCATGCTGGTTTCGATGGCCGCGTTCGCGCTCGCCTCGTCGATCACCCCCGGTCCCGTCAACATCGTCGCGCTCAGTGCCGGCGCACGCCACGGCCTCGGCGCGAGCCTGCGTTATGCGGCCGGCGCGACGCTCGGCTTCGTCGCGCTGTTCCTGCTGATCGGCCTCGGCCTGCACGCGGCGCTCGCGCGCTGGCCCGTGCTGACAACCGCCACGCAGTGGTCGGGAATCGCGTTCCTGCTCTATATGGCGCTGCGGCTCGCGCTCGATGACGGCCGGCTGTCGGCCGACCCGAACGTGGCCGGCCCGTCGGCGGCGGCCGGCGCGGCGATGCAGTGGCTGAATCCGAAGGCATGGCTCGCGTGCGTGGCCGCGATGGGCGCGTATGCGGCCGATGGCGACCGCGTGCAGGTCTGGTTATTCGCCGCGCTGTATCTGGTGATCTGTTTCGCGTCGATCGCGTGCTGGGCGTATGCGGGTGCGTCGCTGCGGCACCGGCTCGCGAACGCGCGGCGCATGCGCGTGTTCAACCGGTTGATGGCATTGCTGCTCGCGGGCAGCGCGCTCTTTCTGCTGGACGTATAGCCGGCCGGCTCGACATCTGGCTGGCCTGCTCGACGTCTAGCCAGCTTGCTCGCGGGTCGGGTGCTTCGTCGCATCGACAGCGGACGCGCACTCCGCACTCCGCCGCCCAGCCGCTCAACTCATCGCGCTACGGTACTGCCCGGGCGTCGCGGCCGCGATCCGCCGGAACGCGCGCTGGAAATGCGCCTGGTCCGCGAAGCCCGCGTCGAGCGCGACCTCGGCGATCGGCCGGCCGCGGCGCAGCTCCGTGCGGCCGTACTGCACGCGGCGATCGATCAGGAACGCATGCGGCGTCATCCCGTAGCGCGCGTTGAAAGCGCGGATCAGGTACGACGGCGACAAGTCGGCCGCCGCGCAGATCGCATCGAGCGTGACGCCCTCGCGGCAATGCGCGGCGATGTAGTCGGCCGCACGCGCGAGCTTCGCGTTGTCGTCCGAGGGCCGCATGCCGGGCAGTTCGCGATCGAGCGCGCCGTGCAGTTGCGTGAAGAATTCGACCGCCGCGCTCTCCTTGCCGAGCGGATCGATGCCGGGCGACACGAGCGTGCGGTAGAAGCCGCCAAATTGCGCGAACAGGTCGCGCCGCTCCGTCAATTTCGGCGAAAAGCCGTGAAAATCGCGGTTCGGATCGCGGCCCAGCGAATGCTGCAGCCGCGCGAGCCATGGAACGTCGACGTAGACCATCCGGTACGCCCATGCGTCGGGGCCGTACGGATTGCACGCGTGCACCTGCTCCGGATCGATGATCACGAGCACGCCGCGCCCGACACGCGCGTTCGTCGCGCCGTTCACGTAGGTACTCGTGCCGCCGACGATCGCGCCCAGCGAAAACGTGTCGTGCGTGTGCTTCACGTAGCAGATCGCGCGCCCGTCGTCGACGGTGCGCGCCTCGATGAACGGCAGCGCGGCGTCGCGCCAGAACGGCGACGGTACGGCGGATCGGTTGACGGGACGGCTCACGCGGCGGGCTCCTGGTTCGGGCGGCGAACGCTCACCGTACAAGACTGTGCGGGCCGATGCAACCGGCGCTTTGCAGCTTCGAAGCCGAATCGCGCCGTTTCGCCTAAGCTTTGAAATCCGGCCGCCGCGACACGCGCGGCGGTTCCCGTTCACTCCTCTCCCCGTCACGCTCATGCACATCGATCTGAAAGGCAAGACCGCGGTCGTCACCGCCTCCACCGCCGGCATCGGGCTCGCGATCGCCGAAGGGCTCGCGCGCGCCGGTGCTCGCGTCGTCGTCAACGGCCGCAGCGACGCATCGGTGCAGTCCGCGCTCATGCAACTGCGCGCCGCCGTGCCCGACGCGAGCTTCGACGGCGTCGCCGCCGACCTGTCCGACGCGGCCGGCGTCGCGCGCATCACGCAGCACACGCCCGATGCGGACATCCTCGTCAACAACGCGGGCATCTACGGCCTGAAGGCGTTCTTCGACATCGACGACGCCGAATGGGAACATTACTTCCAGATGAACGTGATGTCCGGCGTGCGGCTCGCGCGGCACTACCTGAAGGGGATGATCGAACGCAACGCCGGGCGCGTCGTGTTCATTTCGTCGGAATCGGGCCTGAACATCCCGGTCGACATGATTCACTACGGGTTCACGAAAACCGCGCAGCTGTCGATCGCGCGCGGCCTCGCGAAGCTCGCGGCCGGCACGAACGTGACCGTCAACTCGGTGCTGCCGGGGCCGACGCTGTCGGAAGGCGTACGCGCGCTGCTGAAGGAAACGGCGGACAAAACGGGCCGCAGTATCGAAGACGTGGCCGTGGATTTCGTGCGCGATCATCGCTCGAGCTCGATCATCCAGCGACCCGCGACGCCCGAGGAAGTCGCGAACCTGGTCGTGTACGTATGCTCGCCGCAGGCTTCGGCGACCACGGGTGCGGCGTTGCGCGTCGATGGCGGCGTGGTCGACACGCTCGCCTGACAGCTCACGCGGGCGCACGCCGCCGCGCTAGCGCGAAGCGGCCTTGTCCGGCTGGAGCGTGCCCTTTCGATCGGCGTCCATGCAGGTATCGAAGCCGTATTGCGTGACGACGCCGGCCTTGTCGAATACGACGAAGTAAGGCCGGTGATCGTTGCCGTGCTCGATGAAGTAGTTGTAGCAGACGCCGCTGCCGTTGCGGACCATCCATACGCTGCGCGGGTTGCCGCCGGCGCGCACGACATCGGCGCGCGTCGCGCCATGCCGCGACGCGGCCCGCGCGAGCGGCGTGCGCGAATACGAGAACGGTAGCCACGAGTCGAACCACGCGCAGCCGTGCAACATCAGGCAGCCGGCCGCCAGGGACAGCGTCGCCGCGGGACGGGACATCGAAATCAATCGCATGCTTGGGGAATTCTGCTGCGCCATGCCGGCGTGATCGAAAGCCCCATGCTACTAGACCTTTGGGTCCGGATCGAAAAGAAATGTAGAGCGCCTCATGCGAACCACTGCCCGGCATGCCCCGCGCGCCGGCCGGATCGTTGCCGATCGTTGCGGCCGGCGCATGCTTGCACGCGCATCCATCCCGCCGCGCCGATCCATCGAATCGGCGCGACGGCGGATATCGTCACGCGATCCATTCGGACCACAGCATCGTCAGCACCGTCATCAGCGCGGGGCCGACGAACAGCCCGATCAGGCCGAACGTCTCGGCGCCGCCGAGGATGCCGAACAGCACGAGCAGGAACGGCAGCCGCGCCGAACTGCCGATCAGCACCGGCCGCACGAAATGCTCGGCGACGAACACGACGACGAAACCGAGCACCGCCACCACGATGGCCCACACGGTCGCGCCCTGCACGAACAGCCACAGCGCCGCGCCGCAGAACACGATCGGCGCGCAGAACGGCAGCATCGCGGCAATCGCCGTGACGAGGCCGAGCAGCGCCGCATGCGGAACGCCCGCGAGCGCATAGGCGACGCCGAGCAGCGCACCCTCGCCGAGCCCGACGACCACGAGCCCCGTCACCGTGCCGTACACGGCCTTGACCATGCGCTCGATCAATTCCGCGCCGTTGCGCCCGAACGCGCGCTGCCCGCCCTGCAGCAATGCGCCCGACAGCTTGTGGCCCGCGCGCAGGATCACGAACAGCGTGACGAGCATGAAGCCGAATTCGAGCAGCGCATGCGCGAGCTTCGTGCCGAACTGCCGGCCGAACGCGAGGAATTTCTCGCTGTTGACGCCGTGCATCGCGCTGGCCGCATGCAGCGGATGACCGAGATTGGCCTGCCACCACTCGGTGATCTGCGCCGAGCCGTAAGGCAGCCGGCCGACGACGTCCGGCAGCGGGATGCCGTTGTCCTCGATCGTACGCAGCCACTCGCGCAGGTCGTGCGCCTGCCCGATCGCCTGGGTTGCCGCGACGGCGATCGGCAGCACGACGAGCAGCGAAATCGCCGCCGTGATGACGAGCGCGGTGATCGTTGGCCGGTTGCGGAACAGCTGGTGCGATTCGAAGCGTTTCAGCAGCGGCCACATCGCGATGGCGCTCACGCAGGCCCACGCGATGGCGGGAATGAAGTCGCGGATCACCCACAGCGCGAGCACCAGCAGCGCCGCATACAGCGCGACGCGGGAGATCTGCTGCGCGCGCGGCTGCGGGGCGGACTCGTGAGACGACGGCACATGTGCGTCCATGGCACCTCTGTCGAAATGAAAAAATGGCGATTCGCGCAGGCAACCGGCCTGCACGAACCGCCATTCTATCCATCGGCACCGGATCGACGGCGCGCATCATGCGCGGGCCGTTCCGGCGCTACGCTGCCGCGCCCGCTCAGGCCACCTTGTCGGCGATCCGGTAACGCTCGAGCCAGTGTGCGTACGGCGCGGGCAGCGTCCACGACGGGCGCTCGACGCCGAGCTGCTTCGCCGCGTAATACGGCCAGTGCGGGTCGGCCAGGTGCGCGCGGCCGACCATCACGAGATCGAGCTGTTCTTCGGCAACCACGCGGTTCGCCAGTTGCGGCGTGTCGATCCCCCACGCGGACGACACCGGCAGCCCGGCCTCGCGCCGCACGCGCTCGGCGATCGGCGCGAGGAACGCCGGGCCCCACGGAATCCGTGCATCGGGCGTCGAGAAGCCGACCGACACGCTCAGCATGTCGAGCCCTTCCCGCTTCATCCGCTGCGTGAGCGCGATCGACTCGGCGAGCGTCTCTTCGTCGCGGCCGTCGTATTCGATCACGCCCAGGCGCGCGGTCAGCGGCAGGTGCTCGGGCCATACCTTGCGGACGGCCGCAAGCGTCTCGACGAGGAAGCGGCCGCGATTCTCGGCCGAGCCGCCGTATTCGTCGTCGCGCCGGTTCGCATGCACCGAGAAGAAGCTCTGGCCGAGATAACCGTGCGCGAAGTGCAGTTCGAGCCATTCGAAGCCCAGGTCGCGCGCACGCTTCGCCGCTGCGACGAAGTCGGCCTGCACGCGGGCGATGTCGTCGTGCGTCATTTCACGCGGCACCTTCGGCAGATGCGCGCCGAACGGCACGGCCGACGGCGCGATGGTCTGCCAGCCGCGCGGATCGCCGTCGGCGATATGGTCGTCGCCTTCCCACGGACGGTTCGCGCTCGCCTTGCGGCCCGCGTGCGCGATCTGGATGCCGGGCACCGCGCCGGCCGCCTTGATCGCCGCGACCGACGGCGCGAACGCTTCGGCCTGCGCATCGTTCCACAGCCCCGCGCAGCCCGGCGTGATGCGCCCTTCCGGCGACACGGCGGTCGCCTCCGCGATCACGAGGCCCGCGCCGCCGCGCGCGATGCCGGCCAGATGCACGTGATGCCATTCGTTGACGACGCCGTCTTCGGCGACGTACTGGCACATCGGCGGCACCGCGATGCGGTTGCGCAGCGTGACATCCTTGAGTTTGAACGGTTCGAACAGGGCAGACATCCACGGCTCCTTTGCTTGGTTCTGCGAAACGACTGGGAACTCGCCGCGCGACGCGCACGGCGAAACGATGCGGGCCGTCGTCGGCGCGGCTGCGCCCGGCGACGGATACGGAACGGCGCCGGCCCCGCCGGCGCCAGGTGCTTACCGGTGGCCGAGCTTCGCGAGCAGCGCCTCGGCGGCGGGCTCCGACGACGCGGGGTTCTGCCCCGTGATCAGCAGCCCGTCGGTGACGACATGCGGCGCCCAGTCGGCGCTGCGCTCGAATTCCGCGCCGTTGGTCTTCAGCATGTCCTCGACGAGGAACGGCACGACTTCCGTCAGCTCGACGGCCGCTTCCTCGCTGTTGGTGAAGCCCGTCACGCGCTTGCCGCGCACGACCGATTCGCCGGTTGCGGGGTTCTTCACGTGACGCAGCACGCCCGGCGCATGGCAGACGGCCGCGACCGGCTTGCCGGCCGCGAGCGTGCGCTCGATCAGGCCGATCGAATGCAGATCCTCGGCGAGATCCCACAGCGGACCGTGGCCGCCCGGGTAGAACACCGCGTCGTAGTCGTCGGCCGACACGTCGGTCAGCTTGCGCGTCGATGCGAGTTCGGCCTTGGCCGCCGGATCGGCGTCGAAGCGGCGCGTTGCGTCGGTCTGCGCGGACGGATCGCTGCTTTTCGGGTCGAGCGGCGGCTGGCCGCCCTTCGGCGAAACCAGCGTCAGCTCGACGCCCGCATCCTTGAACGCGTAGTACGGCGCGGCCAGTTCCTCGAGCCAGAAGCCGGTCTTCTTGCCGGTGTCGCCGAGCGTGTCGTGCGAGGTCAGGACAACCAGAATCTTCATGATCGAAACTCCTTCGAAAATGGGGGAACGGGGCCGTGCGGCCCGGCATCGGCCGGCACGGCACGCCTGTCGGTTAGTCCGATACCGCGCGCCAACGTGCCGCTCGCGGATCCGAAATACCGCACGATCCTATTAGACCAGTCGTCTAGAAAAAATCCGAAAAAAACGACGGCATCTCGCTGCACGTTCAGCATCGCAGTGCGATATGGCATTTTCGCGTCCGCGTTGCCCGAGTCGGGAGGCGTCGTCGCATTCGTCAGGACGGATGATATCCGCTGATTAGACCGGTCGTCTAGAAAGCAGGTATTCATCCCTGCCCTCGTCATGGCCTTTTCGACCGGGCGCGATCCGGGCACGTCCGCCCCCGATCGCGCCCCGCCCGTGCCGTCGTGCCGGCTAGCCGCGCACCGGGCCGTCGGTATCGCCGGCCTCGATTACCGGCGCCTCGAGTCGATGCTCTCGTGCGCCGTGGTCCAGCCGCTTCAGCATCAACTCCGCCAGCGCGCGCCCCGACGCGTGCCCGGTCGGCTGCATGACCGCCGTCACGCGATGCGGATGCGCGAGGTCCGGCGGCACGCCGTCATAGACGATCAGCGAGATGTCCTGCCCCAGCCGCAGCCCGCTGTCCACGAGCGCCTGAAACGCGCCGCCGCCCGCGATGTTGTTGTCGACCAGCAGCGCCGTCGGCCGCTCGGCGCGCGCGAGCAGCGCCCGCGCGGCCTGCAGCCCGCCGTCGTGCGTAAACGTGCATTCGACGAGCAGCGCCGGATCCGGCTCGATACCGGCCTCGTGCAATGCCGACAGATAGCCGGCGCGACGCTGCGCGGCGAAATTCAGCGCCAGCGGCGCGCTGATCATCGCAATGCGCCGATGCCCGAAACCGGTCAGCCGCCGGACAGCATCGCGCGCGCCCGCCTCGTTGTCGAAATCGAACCACGCATACGGCTCGGCAGCTTGCGTGCGGCCGTATGCGACGTACGGAAACGCGTTCGACTGCAGGTACGCAATACGCGGATCGTCGACCAGCGTGCGCGCGACGATCAGCCCGTCGACGAGCTTGCCGTCGACGATCCGCCGATAGGTGTCCAGTTCCGCATTCGGTCGCGCGGAAGCGATGATGAAATCGAGATTGCGCTCGGCCAGCCGCTCGGTGATGCCCGCGACGACCTCGCCGAAACGCGGATCGCCGAGATCGCCGGCACCGAACGGATAGACGATCCCGATCACGTCCGCGCGCCCGGTCGCGAGCCGGCGCGCGGTCGGGTCCGCCACATAGCCCATTTCCCGGGCAGCCTTCGCCACGCGTTCGCGAGTCGCCTCGCTGACGTCGTCGTAACCGTTCAATGCGCGGCTGACCGTTGTCCGCGACAGCCCAAGCGCATCCGATAGCGCCTTCAGGTTCACCTTCACCGTCGCTCCTCGTTTTTTGCTGGACCGCCCGGACGCCCCAATCTGGTAATTATTTCCATTTGGTAAGCATTACCGTCAAATAAATATCTTTTGCGTTCCAAACCGGTTTGAAATAGTATCCAAACCGGTTTGGACATCGATGCCACCTTCAGCCGTTCCCTTTCACCGTCAACTGAAATAACGTCGAGATGACACACTTTCCTTTTTGCCGCACGACTGCGGCCAAACGTTTGCTGTTCGCTGGCGCGGCACTGGCCGCCTTCGCGTCCGCTTCGTCCGTTACGCATGCGCAGAGCGCCGGCGCCCCCGCGCCCACGCCGCATACGCAGCAGGCCTACGATCCCGAAGGCAACTTCACGATGCGCTGGACCCGCGCGGACATCCGCCAGATCGTCGCACAGTCGCACACGGCCGGCGCCGACAGGAACTCGCTGCCGCAAGCGCTGACGATGCCGGACATCCCGCAGGATTTCCCGCTGGTCAACTCGAACGTGTGGGTCTGGGATACCTGGCCGCTGGCCGACCTGCGCGCGAACCAGCTCAGCTACAAGGGCTGGGAGGTGATCTTCTCGCTCACCGCCGATCCGCATGCGGGCTACACGTTCGATGACCGCCACGTCCACGCGCGCATCGGCTTCTTCTACCGCCGCGCGGGTGTCCCCGCGTCGCAGCGCCCCGCCAACGGCGGCTGGACCTGGGGCGGCCACCTGTTCCCGGACGGCGCGAGCGCCAAGGTGTTCGGCACCGCGCCGATGACCAACAACGCCGAATGGTCGGGTTCGGCGCGCCTCACGCACGGCGACAACGTCAGCCTCTACTACACCGCCACGTCGTTCAACCGCTCGGCGCCCGGCGGCGCCGACATCACGCCGCCGCAGGCGATCATCACGCGCACCGACGGCCACATCCACGCCGACGACAAGCACGTGTGGTTCAGCGGCTTCGACGATCACAAGGCGCTGCTGCAGCCGGACGGCAACTACTACCAGACCGGCCAGCAGAACACCTACTTCTCGTTCCGCGATCCGTTCGTGTTCACCGATCCCGCGCACCCGGGCAAGACCTACATGGTGTTCGAAGGCAATACGGGCGGCGAGCGCGGCGCACGCACCTGCACCGAGGCCGATCTCGGCTACGCGCCGAACGATCCGTACAAGGAAGACCTCAACGCGGTGATGAATTCGGGCGCAGTGTATCAAAAGGCCAATGTCGGCCTCGCGGTCGCGACGAACCCACAGTTGACCGAATGGAAGTTCCTGCCGCCGATCCTGTCGGCGAACTGCGTCGACGACCAGACCGAGCGCCCGCAGATCTACCTGAAGGACGGCAAGTACTACCTGTTCACGATCAGCCACCGTACGACGATGGCCGCGGGCGTCGACGGGCCGGACGGCGTGTACGGCTTCGTCGGCAACGGCATCCGCAGCGACTTCCAGCCGCTGAACGGCGGCAGCGGCCTCGTGCTCGGCAATCCGACCGATTTCTCCGCACCGGCCGGCGCACCGTATTCGCAGGATCCGAACCAGAACCCGCGCGAATTCCAGTCGTATTCGCACTACGTGATGCCGGGCGGGCTCGTCGAGTCGTTCATCGATGCGATCGGCCCGCGGCGCGGCGGCACGCTCGCGCCGACGGTGAAGGTCAACATCAACGGCACGTCGACGGCGGTCGACCGCGCGTACGGACGCGGCGGGCTCGGCGGCTACGGCGACATCCCGGCGAACCTGCCCGCAACGGGCGCCGGCCACAACGACGGCCCGGGCACCCGCCCGTAACCGCCGCAGCGGGCACCGCCCGCAAGCGTTGAGGCGGCGCACATCGCGCGTGTCGCGTGTGCGCCGCCTCGTTCTTCCGCAGATCGCGCGTGCCGCCTTTGCAAGCGGCATGCGCCCTCCTTTCCCGCTTCGCGCGCCGGAGCACGGAACCCCGCATGAGATCGACGTTTTTCCGCTTTTCCTTCCGGATCGCCCGGCTGCTGCTCGCCTGTGCGGCGGGCGCCGCCTGCACGCAGGCCGCCGCCGCGCCCTGTGCTACATCGCCCGAAAACGGCACGCCGCAATGGCGCCCCGCGCTGCACTACACGCCGCAGCGCAACTGGATGAACGATCCGAACGGGCTCGTCTACGACAACGGCCGCTACCACCTGTTTTATCAGTACAACCCGCTTGGCAACGACTGGGGCAACATGTCGTGGGGCCATGCGACCAGCACCGATCTCGTGCACTGGCGCGAGCAACCGGTCGCGATGCGCGCGAATGCCACCGAGGAAATCTTCTCCGGCTCGATCGTCGCCGACACGCACAACACGTCCGGCCTCGGGTCGCCCGGCGAGACACCGCTGGTTGCGCTTTACACGAGCGTCTACAAGGAGGGCTCCGGCCACGCGCCCGGCACGCAGGCGCAGTCGCTCGCCTACAGCGTCGACCATGGCGCGACGTGGCAGCCCTACGCGCACAACCCCGTGCTCACGCTCGATCCCGAATCGAAGCAGTTCCGCGACCCCAAGGTGTCGTGGTACGCACCGGGACGCTACTGGCTGATGACGACGGTCGTCGCCGACGCGCACGTCGTCAAGCTCTATCGCTCCGACGACCTGATCCACTGGTCGTTCCTGAGCGACTTCACGTTGCCGGACGTGCCGCACGCAGGCGCGCTGTGGGAAATGCCCGACCTCGTGCCGCTGCCGCTCGACGGCGATCCCCGGCACATCAAGTGGGTGATGATCGTCAATGTGAATCCGTGGTCGATCGCGGGCGGCTCGGGCGCGATGTATTTCGTCGGCGACTTCGACGGCCGCACGTTCACGCCCGATCGCGTCGCGCCGGCCGGTTCCGATCCCGCCCGATTCCGCTGGGTCGATCACGGCGCCGACTTTTATGCCGCAGGCACCTTCTCGGGCGCGCCCGGCACTCGGCCAGTGGCGATTGCATGGATGAGCAACTGGGATTACGCGGCAAAAGTGCCGACCACGCCGTGGCGCGGCGCGACGACCCTGCCGCGCGAGCTGGCGCTGAAGACGATCGACGGCGAACCCCGGCTCGTCGCCGCGCCGACCGCCGCGTTCGCCGCGTGGGCGGACGGCCGGCCCGCCGTGCACGAGGGCGAGCTCGCGGTCGAGTCCGCCACGCGCGAGCTGTCGGCCGCGACGCGCGGCGTCGTGCAACGCATCACGGTGACGATTGCGCCGCAGCGCGCGACGCGCGCGGGCCTGATCGTCCGGCGCTCGGCGGACGGCACGACCGGCACGCGGATCGTGTACGACACGGCGAAACGCACGCTGACGCTCGACCGCTCGCAGTCCGGCGAAGCGAATTTCGCCGGCACGTTCAGCCGCGAGCACATCGTCGACCTGCCGCTCGAACACGGGCAACTGCGGCTCGAAATCGTCGTCGATCGCGGGTCGGTCGAAGTGTTTGCGAACGGCGGTCGCGTCACGCTCACCGACCTGGTCTTCCCGCCGCTCGACGCGGACCGCGTCGCCGTGTTTGCCGAGCACGGCCGCGCGACGTTCTCGGGGCTCACGGTGACGCAACTCGAAGCCGGCGGCGATACGCGTCGCGCCTGTGCGGCGCGATAGGTGCGGTAGGTGCGGCTCGATAACGTCGCCCTTCCCGCATGTGACAGGGACCGTCCGCCCGGCGTTGCGTCGGTCGGTGCGGTCCCCACCGGTTTCCCGGCTCAGAGCAATCCCATCCCGCCCGACGCGATGATCTCCGCGCCGACGATGAACGCGGATTCCGGCGCGCTGAGGTGCAGCACCGTCGACGCGATTTCGTCCGGCGTGCCGAACCGGCCGATCGGGACGAGGCCCTTGATCTTCTCGGCCGTCTCGTCGAGCGTCGCCGCATCGAGCCCGAGCTTGCCGTACAGCGGCGTCTGAACCGGCCCCGGGCTCACGACATTCACGCGCACGCCGTGCGGCAGCAGTTCCGTCGACAGCGTCTTCGCGAACGAGTTGACGGCCGCCTTGCTCGCCGCGTACACCGACGAGCCGGGCATCCCGATGTGCGCGTTGATCGAGCCGTTGATCACGATCGACGCGCCGCGGTTCAGCAGCGGCACCAGCGACTGGATCTGGAAATACGCACCCTTCACATTGGTGTTGAACACGAGGTCCCACATGGCCTCGTCGCTGTCGGCGAACGGCGCGAGTTTCGCGACGCCCGCGTTGATGAACACGGCGTCGAGCCGCGCGCCCGCGGCGGCAATCGCGTCCGCCAGTGCGCGCGCCGACGCGACGCTGCCGGCCTCGTTGCGGATCGCGAGCGCGCCATCGCCGAGCGTCTGCCGTGCGGCTTCCAGCGTCTGCGCGTCGCGCCCGGTGATGATGACCCGCGCGCCTTCGGCCGCGAATGCGCTGGCGGCCGCCAGGCCGATGCCGCTGTTGCCGCCCGTGACGAGGACCGTTTTTCCTTCGAAGCGTTGCATGATGTTCTCCTGTGAACCGGTGAGTTGACGTGAACACAGCATGCGCGCGGGGCACGGACATGCCGTACGACGGGCGCGACGAACATGTTCGAAATCGTCGAACGTGTTCGAGTGGATGATCCGCCCCCTTTCCCACGCTCAGCCGGTCACGTCGATCCCGTCGAGCAGGCGCTGCGCGAGCCTGGGCTCGCGCAATTGCTCCAGCCACCATTGCAGCGCGCGGCCGTCGCGATCGCCGTGCCACGCGACATACAGCACGTTCGGTTCGCGCGGGTTGGCCGTCTGTTTCTCGACGAGCTCGCCGCGCGCGAGCAGCGACGCCACGCGCCGGCGCGGCACCCAGCCGACGCCGAGCGCGTCGCGCTGCGCGAGGATCTTCGCGCGCATCGACGGCACCGCGAGCACGGCTTGCCCGCCGAGCAGGCCATACGCGCGGCCGGCCGCGCGCCGCGACGAATCGGCGACGACGACCGCGCGATGCGCGCCGATCGCGTCGCGCGTCAGTGCGTCGTTCACAGATGCAAGCGGATGGCGCGGCGACACCGCGAACACCCACTCCATCGCGCCCAGCTCGAACCATTTGAAGCCGGGGATCGCCGGCGGCTCGTTGGTCGCGCCGACCACCAGATCCGCGCGACCGTCGCGCAGCGCCTCCCAGGTGCCGCCGAGCACCTCGTGCGTGAAGCGCAGCGACACGCCCGAATCGAGCGCGTCGAACGCGCGGACGACCGGCAGCAGCGTGTCGAACTCCAGCACCTCGTCGCTGACGATCCACAGCCGGTCCTCCCACCCGCTCGCGACCTGCCGCACGCGCTGCGTCAGCCGCGCGACGTCCAGCGCCAGCCGCGCCGCCTCGTCGGCCAGCAGTTGTCCGGCCGGCGTGAGCTGCAGCCGGTAGCCGCGCCGGTCGAACAGCAGCGCGTCGAAACGCGTTTCGAGCTGGCGCGCGGCGTGCGACACGGTCGACGGCGCCTTGCCGAGCCGCGCGGCGGCGCGCGACAGGCTACCGGTCGCGCGGATCGCATCGAGCAGCGCAAGTTCGTCTTCGGACAGCATGGGGTCGCTCCGGTTCGGGGTGGATCTGGGGTTGTCGTGGCTCCCGTGGATCGTAAGGCAGCGGCGGGCGGCGGTCCAATCGGATGGCGTTCGATGCGGCGGATGGACGGGCAGGTGTCGGGCGAACGTCGCTTCACTCCGTGTTCCGCTCGAATGGCCCGCCGGTATCGCACGCTCGATCGCCGCTCTCGCACCGCATCGGACACAACATCCCGCCAACCCGAATCCGCGCGCCGGCGGCATACTGGCGGCACACCGATTCCGACAAAACAGTATCAATCGAGGTAACCACTGCGATGGACATCGCGATCCGCATCGAAGGCCGCCACGACCTGACGGGGCAAATCTTCCGGCAACTGCGCACCGCGATCGTCGACGGGCGCCTCGAAGGCGGCGCACGGCTGCCGTCGACGCGCGATCTCGCGAAGCAGCTCGGCGTATCGCGCAAGACGACGCTCGACGCATTCGAGCGTCTCGTCGCCGAGGGCTACCTGAATACGCGTGCGGGCGACGGCACGTTCGTCGCCGACGGCCTCGCGCGCGTGCCGCACGCCGCGACCGTGCCGGCGCCGTCGATCGTCGAGGACACGCCGCGCATCGACGCGGTCGACGCACGCGCGCTGTGGAACGACCTGCCCGACGCGCTCGCGATGCCCGCGCCGCAGGATTCGCCCGGCTTCGACTTCCGCGGCGGCGTGACCGACAAGACGCTGTTCCCGTTCGATGCGTGGCGGCGCTGCCTGCATCACGCGCTGCGCCAGCAGGCACGCGGCCCCGGCCAGTACCACGCCCCGGCCGGCGATCCGCAGTTGCGCGGCGCGATCGCGCGTTATGTCGCATTCAGCCGCGCGGTCGCGTGCAGTTGGGACGACGTGCTCGTCACGCAAGGCGCGCAACAGGCGCTCGACCTGCTCGCGCGCGTCGTCGTGCGGCCCGGCGATGTGGTCGCGGTCGAGGATCCCGGCTATCCGCCGGCGCGCGCCGCGTTCGCGTCGCTCGGCGCGACGGTGATCGGCGTGCCGGTCGACGTGCACGGCCTCGTCACGGAGCGGCTGCCCGACGAAGCGCGCCTCGTCTACGTGACGCCGTCGCACCAGTTCCCGCTCGGGATGCCGATGACGCTGGAGCGGCGCATCGCGCTGCTCGAATGGGCACAGCGCCGCCGCGCGGTGATCATCGAGGACGATTACGACGGCGAGTTCCGCTTCGAGGGCCGGCCGGTGGAATCGCTGAAGAGCCTCGACCGCACGGGCCTCGTCGCGTACGTCGGCACGTTCTCGAAGACGATCTTTCCCGAACTGCGGATCGGCTACGCGATTCCGCCGCGCGCGCTGCGCGGCGCGCTCGCCAAGGCGAAGCAGATCGTCGACTGGCACACCTGCACGCTGACGCAGGCGGCGCTCGCGCGCTTCATGCTCGAAGGCGATTTCGCGCGGCACCTGAAGCGTGTGCAGAAACATTACGATGCACGCCGCAAGATGCTGATCGCGCATCTGCGCGGCGAGCTCGCGCCGTGGTTCGACGCGATCGTGCCGACCGCCGGCATCCACCTCGCCGCGCACCTGAAACCGGGGCTCGACGAAGCGGCGCTGGTCCGCGCGGCGCGCGAGCGGGACATCGGCCTGTACGGGATCTCGGCGTTCCATGTCGGCGTGCCGGTCCGTGCGGGGCTGCTGTTCGGCTATGGCGGGATCGACGCGCTGCGCATCGACACGGCGCTCGCGCAGCTGGCCGGGCTGCTGGGTTCGGGCCGTGTCGGTCGCCCGGAACTGGTTACCTGAATTTACTCAAAATTGGCTATTCAAGCAGGCCAATCAGAATCTTAAAGTGGGTCCTGTCGCGCCACCGTGCGCACCAACCGAAAAAGGACCTGCCATGCAACCGCGCCTGAACTTCTATACCGCCAGCCCGAATGCGATCAAGGTGATGCGCAACGCCGAGGACTTCATCGCGAAAAGCTCGATCGAGAAGCCGCTCGCCGAACTCGTCCGCCTGCGCGCGTCGCAGATCAACGGCTGCGCGTTCTGTGTCGACATGCACACCAGCGACGCGCGCAAGGGCGGCGAAACCGACCGTCGTCTCGCGACCGTCGTCGTGTGGCGCGAAACGCCGTTCTTCACCGAGCGCGAGCGCGCGGCGCTGGAATGGACCGAGGCGCTGACGCTGGTTGCCGGCAACCACGTGCCCGACGCCGTCTGGGAAGCCGTGAAGCCGCACTTCAGCGACGAGGAGCTGTTCGACCTGTCGATGCTGATCGCGACCATCAACACGTGGAACCGCTTCGCGATCGCGTTCCGCAAGATGCCCGAGTAAGGAGACGACGATGATCCGCTCCACGCTCCAGCGAGCCGCCCTGTGCGCGGGGCTCGTGCTCGGCGCCACGCTGCCGGCCGCCGCCCATGCGCACGACGCCGGCGACAACGTGCACGCGATCATGCGGCAGGCCGTGCCCGAAGCCCCCGGCAAGCTCGCCGTCGTCGCGACCGTCGACTATGCGCCCGGCCAGGCTTCCGAAGCGCACCGGCACCTCGGCTCGGTGTTCGCGGTGGTGTCGAAGGGCGAAGTGCTGTCGCAGGTGAACGGCGGCCCGTTGCATCGCTACCGCGCCGGCGAAGGCTGGTACGAGGCGCCCGGCTCGCGCCATCAGGTGTCGCGCAACGCGAGTGCGACCGAGCCCGCGCAGCTCGTCGTGTTCGGGCTGACCGGCGAACACGAGCCGCTGAAGTCGCCGATCGATCAGTGACGACGTTTCGGGGGCGCGTGCCGTGTGCGGCCCGTGCCTCCGTTTCGCGACCGGTTTTCCTTCCGGTTCCGTGCGGTTTCTCGGCCTTCTCCGCCGCTTGTCGCTGTTTCCCCTCTGCTGTTTCCCCTCTGCTGTTTC
>NZ_WHNU01000129.1:0-364 GCF_009362305.1 Burkholderia sp. BE17 | reverse complement strand
ACGGTCACCACGGTAGGATTCATGACTGGGGTGAAGTCGTAACAAGGTAGCCGTATCGGAAGGTGCGGCTGGATCACCTCCTTTCCAGAGCTTCTCGCAAAATTGAGCGCTCACGCTTATCGGCTGTTGATAAAGACAGAAACTCTAGCTGTCTGCGGTTAAACCGGTTATAATGCCGGCCGCTTTCAATAATCCTCAATGACAAATATTCGAATGAAGTTTGGTTCGAGTCTTTTTCATTGGCGATTGAGCCAGTCAGAGTGATACGTAGTAGGTATCGGCTGTCGTTCTTTAACAATCTGGAAGAAGTAAGTAATTTGGATAGCGGAAGCGTCTCGAGATGGACGTGGAAACTATCCGGGTT
>NZ_WHNU01000128.1:0-382 GCF_009362305.1 Burkholderia sp. BE17 | reverse complement strand
GTATCATAGAAAACTGTTCGAAAAAATCTCGATTTTCGCTTTGCAGCCCCAGATTTTCTTCGGCATCCGTTACTTCTAAAGGTCTAACATAAATGGTTTTTCCTTTTAACATATAGTGATCTCTCCGTTCTCATGTCAGCATTCCTCTTACATTATTCTCAGGGAAATGCAAATATCCTTTTTATAAGAAGGAAGAAAACCAATTTCCCATAAAAGTGCCAACATAGTTGCCGATTAAGTAGCCGAGCGTACCGACAAGCATGATCGAGGCGACAAGCTCCCGCCATCCCTTGGCAATTGCCATCGCAGCCGCAGTCGTCGGTCCCCCGACAGTAGCGTTGACGGCGAGCAGAATTTCTTCAAGCCGCACACGGAACAATTT
>NZ_WHNU01000127.1:0-385 GCF_009362305.1 Burkholderia sp. BE17 | reverse complement strand
GGCCAGCAGCGTGGCGAGCTGATCCGGGAGGACCCCGGCCTTCTGCGGTTCCGCGCCGGTGTTGACCTGGATCAGCAGCTTCGGGGTCCGACCCGCGCGGTTGATTTCCTTGGCGAGCGCCGCCGCGAGCGACAGCCGGTCGAGGGCGTGGATCACGTCGAACAGGGCCACCGCCTCGCGGGCCTTGTTGGATTGCAACGGGCCGACGAGGTGCAGCTCGACATCCGGGTAGCGGGCGCGCAGGTCCGGCCACTTCGCGACGGATTCCTGGACGTAGTTCTCCCCGAACACCCGGTGCCCCGCCTCGAGCGCCGGGACGATGCCCTCCGCCGGCACGGTCTTGGAGACGGCCACCAGCCGGACCTCCGCGGGGTCGCGCTCCGAA
>NZ_WHNU01000126.1:0-388 GCF_009362305.1 Burkholderia sp. BE17 | reverse complement strand
GATTTATGGCGCAAAGATTTCGCAAAAATCAGAAGGGCAGGTGTAAAAAAAGTATAAAAAGGGAAAGACCACAATTTAACTATTGGTAAGTAAATCGTTAACTTTTTTGTAACTTAATTACAGGCGGGAATGTAAATATTCACGAAATGGATGAAAATAAGTGGTCGGATGAGTAGTAAAATTACAAACAAAGCGGTATTATTTTAACCAGGTCACAGATTTCACATTTTCTGGAGACGGTTTCCGGCCAACTACAGGGGAGAAAATTATGGATCTTTATAAAGTGTTTCCGGCTCATATCATTTTCATGCGTCGCACTTTCGCCGTAGTGGCTGGCGTGTTGGCCCTGCCGGTGATGCTGTTCTGGAAAGATCGCGCACGTTTCTAC
>NZ_WHNU01000125.1:0-389 GCF_009362305.1 Burkholderia sp. BE17 | reverse complement strand
GTCCCGTCCTCGACCTGCCATGAACAAAGCCTAACGTCGGCTGCAAGCCAGCCGCCGCGGCGCCGTCACCGGGCCGCGGCGACTGGCGGGCCCGCCTACTTCGTCACGATCAGCTGCACGTCGCCGTGGCGGCGCAGCACCGAGACCGTGACGTCGTCGTCGTAGCGCTGGAACCGGATGTCCAGGCGCGAGTGACCCAGCTTGACGTTGTAGAGCGTCACGCCGTCGAGGAATCCGGGCAGGACCGGATTCTTCAACCGGACGCTGTTGCGGTCGTGGTCGAGTTCCAGGCCCAGGCAGGCGGCCAGGAACGCGAAGGGCGCTGCCGCGGCCCAGGCCTGCGGGCTGCAGGCCACCGGGTACGCCACGGGACCGCGCTGGCGCCGGCG
>NZ_WHNU01000124.1:0-396 GCF_009362305.1 Burkholderia sp. BE17 | reverse complement strand
GGCCGGGTTCCCCCGGGTCGACCACGGCGGCGCGATGCCCGTCGTGCAGCATCCAGATGTAGTTGTCGGTGAAAGCGGGCAGCGGCAGCAAGTTCATGAGCGACGAAATTATAGGTTTGCACCATTGGTTCGACTCACCGCCCGGCCGATACCTGCTGGCGTGGGAGCAGGAGCGCTATGACGAAATGGTCGCCGACGTGTTCGGCTACCACGCGCTGCAGCTCGGCATGCCCGGCCTGCAGGGCCTGCGCGCGAACCGCATGCCGCACCGCTGGCTGGCGCTCGGCGCGGCCGAGGCGCTGCTGTGGCCGCCTCCGCCGGCCAGCGGGGCCCCCTCCACGGCGCACCATGCCGAGGGCGACGCGCCTGGCGAGGACCGGGCCGCCGGGGCACCGC
>NZ_WHNU01000123.1:0-410 GCF_009362305.1 Burkholderia sp. BE17 | reverse complement strand
GCATCATTCTATTTCTAACATCATGTGCCATTGAGTTGAGCAATGTGAATGCGGAAATGTGTATTTGAAACAGTTAGTTAAATGTGATTCTACTAATTCGTAATGCGAAGGTTGTAAGTTTGATTCCTGTTATTGCAACATTTCAATGTTACTGTAACTTCCGTGTTAGCCCATAACCATTCCAATTTCTACAAGACAGGTGCTTGTTATATATTTACCAATCAGTCATTTTAAAAGTGCGTCATAACCGGAGAACTGTCCTCGTCAGGAGGCCTGTTTTCAGAAAGGCAATATCCTGTTTCGACAGTAGCTTATATGTGACCGGGTTAGCAGCACATTCCCCTCCGCCACATTCCAGTACAGTTGAAATAAGGTTGGCAGTAATCAGTAACAGAAATACCCAACCGACA
>NZ_WHNU01000122.1:0-411 GCF_009362305.1 Burkholderia sp. BE17 | reverse complement strand
GAGTACATGGCCCCCGGCGGCGGCACCATGACTCTGGCGCTGGTGCAGGCCTACGTCTCCAACCAGGGCGACGGCTGGGAATACACGCTCGGCTACCTGGAGCGCTTCCTGGAGGACACGCGCACCGTGCCCGACGCGGTGCTTCCCGACGTGCACGGCGGCTTCCTCGCGCTGGTCCGCACGCTCGGACGGCGCACGGCGGAACTGCACCAGGCGCTCGGCCTGCGCACCGGCGACGCTGCCTTCGACCCCGAGCCGATCACCGCGCAGGACGTCACGGCCTTCCGCGACCGGGCCCGCGCCGAGGCGGAAGAGACGCTCGCCCTGCTGGAGCGGCGCCTGCACGACCTGCCGCCCGCCACGCAGAACGACGCGCAGGCGGTGCTGGCACGGCGCGGCGCGATCCTGGAG
>NZ_WHNU01000121.1:0-421 GCF_009362305.1 Burkholderia sp. BE17 | reverse complement strand
GAAGCGTACTGCCACACTCTGGCGATCAGCCTTGAGATAATGCTGTACCACGACGATGAACCGCTAACGTTTGATCTGGTCTGGGATAATGGCGGTTGGCGCAGTGCGACGCTGGAGAATGTCAGCTAAGCACAATCTCCAGCTCGCGCAGTTCACGCCAGAAGCGTTCGGCAACGGGATTCATGCGGGTATTCATCCGGTATGCATAGGCCTGAATCGGGATCACCAGTTCGTCCCGATTCAGTACAACGAGCTTCCCGCTGCGAATTTCTTGTTGGATGGCGTACTCCGGCAGCCAGGCAATCCCACAGCCGTCGAGGGCAACCTGCTTTAAAAGCTCGCTCATCGAAGAGACAAAAAAGGTGCTGAAACTTAACTCACTGTGGCGCGTCAGGGTGCGATTAATCAATCGCCCCATGTA
>NZ_WHNU01000120.1:0-428 GCF_009362305.1 Burkholderia sp. BE17 | reverse complement strand
AATCGGTGCTGTTATTGGTGCTGGAATCTTCGTAATAC
Organism: Burkholderia sp. BE17; assembly: GCF_009362305.1. NCBI lineage: Bacteria > Pseudomonadati > Pseudomonadota > Betaproteobacteria > Burkholderiales > Burkholderiaceae > Burkholderia > Burkholderia sp. BE17. The sequence continues at coordinate 390 of NZ_WHNU01000120.1, read as the reverse complement.
CAGGAACAGTTGCAGCAACAACTGCGGGGCCCGGAATTATCCTCTCATTCGTAATTGCGACAATCGTATGTTCACTTTGTGCAATGTGTTATGCTGAATTTTCATCGTCATTACCGGTTGCAGGAAGTGCATACACATTCGGTAACGTTATCTTCGGAGAAATTACTGGATGGATTATCGGATGGGGTTTGATTCTTGAATACATGCTTTCAGTAGCAACCGTTGCATCAAGCTGGTCAGCTTATTTGCAATCATTACTGGCTAACTTCGGACTCCACATGCCAAAGGCACTATCAGCTAACTATGATCCGAATCACGGCACATATGTTAATTTGATAGCGATTCTAATAGTGTTACTGATTTCATGGATCTTAACCAGGGGTGTTAAAT